>JAJDZL010000094.1 GCA_022824665.1 Gammaproteobacteria bacterium
CTGCTGATGCCAGCCAAGTGCAGTCTCAAGCACCGATAATTCACCCGTTTGATTCGTCATATCAGTGTACCACCGGGGTATGTGCGACAAACGGTGTGGTACTCGCCATCCGGTCCCGCCATAGCAGCCTGTTTTTTCTTAGCTCGGTTTCGTTGCCAGTTGAATTTTGGTTCAGCATCTTGGCTAACTCTTGCAGGCTGGCAAGATTGTGCACCGGCAAGAATGCGTCAACGTGTGGCAAAATTGTTCGAATTCCGCTCACTCGCGGCTCAAATTCCTGATAACGGAGAAGCGGATTCAACCAGAACAAATCCTTGCAGGAACGGTGCAGCAATTGAATCTGCGGGGCAAGCTCGTTTGACTCCGAGCGATCCAATCCATCGGTCACCAGGAGCACGGTTGCATTGTGCATCGGCAGGCGCCGTACCCACTTGCGATTGAATTCTTTAAGGCATGCTCCAATACGCGTACCGCCATACCAGTCCTCCACCGCCTGTGTAATCTCGTCCAGTGCGCAGTCCACATCACGAATCCTGAGCTGCCGGGTAATATTCGTCAGCCGCGTACCAAATACAAAACATGACACCTGTTTTCGGCTGAGCATCAAAGAATGAGCAAAATGCAGGACCATCCTGGAATATTCGCTCATCGATCCCGATATATCACAAAGCAGCACCACCGGTGGCTGCTTCGTGCGGCGTTTACGACGCACCAGTGAAATCACGTCTGCAGAACCTCTTAGGCTGTCTCTCAGTGTTCTTCGCATATCGAGATTATCTCCCGCATGATGCGTTCGGTAGCGGCGAGTGGGCGTTTGTTTGAAAGCAACTTTCAGTGTTTGTACGGCAAGTTTCGCCTCCGCCATCTCGGCACCGGACATCGATTCAAAGTCAATGTCCTGCAATCGTTCACGATCGCTGTATGTCAGCGACGCTTTTAACTCAGTCTCTAATTCGTGCTCATCCAACGCGTCATCACAAATGCGCTGACTATAAAGCGCTTCAGCCAGGCGGCGGGCCATTTCCTTAGACGATGCACTGTCACGGGCCACTCGTACCTCCGGTAACAGCGTGGCAATTGAACGCTCAAGTATCCTCGGATTCTGCCAGAAAACTTCAAATGCCTGGTCAAAAATGTACCGCTGCCGCGGGTGGCTCACGAACACCGAATGCAAAGTCCAGTAAAAGTCTTCCCGGCTGGCTATACCGACCTTTTCAACCGCGCGGACAGCTGTCAAAATTCGACCGGTCCCGATGGACAGTCCCGTCGCGCGTAATAATCGTCCAAAGTGAACCAGGTTATTTACGAATACACCGCCGCTGCCTGTATCCATTTGCCGCAACCCCCATCATTCACGCG
The DNA here is from genome assembly GCA_022824665.1 of Gammaproteobacteria bacterium. Classification (GTDB taxonomy): domain Bacteria; phylum Pseudomonadota; class Gammaproteobacteria; order Arenicellales; family JAJDZL01; genus JAJDZL01. The sequence continues at coordinate 1,360 of JAJDZL010000094.1, forward strand.
CTGATGTCGGCCGGTGTCTGAATCGTTTCAAGCAGCCGTGCAGCCTCGTGGCCGCGCATCTTTTCGAGATCGTCCTGGTACTTCAAAAGTACGCCAAGGGTGCTGTCCACAACTTCGGGTTCAAGATCGATGACATCAATCTGTACCAGCGCATGGGCCCAATCAATGGTCTCTGCAACGCCCGGCACCTTAAAGAGGTCTTCCTCGCGCAAACGCTGCACAAAACCAACGATTTGCCCGGCGAGCCTGGTACCGGCTTGCGGTGCCTTGGCGCGCAGTATTGCGAGCTCCCGCGTCCTGTCAGGGTAATCAACCCAGTGATAGAAACAACGTCGCTTCAGCGCATCGTGGATCTCACGGGTTCTGTTTGATGTAATCACCACCACCGGTGCCTGAGCAGCCTTGATGGTACCAATCTCTGGAATGGAAAGTTGAAAATCCGACAGCAATTCAAGCAAGTACGCCTCAAATGGCTCATCTGCCCGATCGATTTCATCGATGAGCAAGACGGGGACCTTGCCGTCTGCTCCGCTTTTCAGGGCTTGCAGAAGCGGTCTTGCAATTAAAAACTCTTCAGAGTAAATGTTTTTGGCAATTTCCGTCCGATCCTGTATTCCTTGTACTTCAGCCAGACGAATCTCTATCATTTGCCTGGAATAGTCCCACTCATACACGGCTGATGCGACATCCAGTCCCTCATAGCACTGCAGACGAATAAACTCACAATCCAGTGTTGCAGCCAGCACTTTCGCAACCTCAGTCTTGCCAACCCCCGCCTCACCCTCCAGCAGCAGCGGGCGACCCAGGCTTAGCGACAGGTAAACCGAAGTGGCGAGACTGCGTTCGGCAATGTAGTTGCCGGACGCCAGCAGGGCTTCAGTCGCGGTAATATCAGGCGGATAGATCACTGGTAATATGAGGCGATAGTGACCGACTCACGATCGGTATTGGAGGCAGGTTCAGGGCGCTTGAATGTGCTTGTCGTTCAAGCGCCCGAAACGAACCTGATTTAGTTCACCAGCCTTAGCCGCCGGCTTTTTGAACCGCGCGTTTTGCCATCACAGTTACCAGGTGAGCCCGGTATTCTGCACTGGCATGAATGTCGCTGTTCAAGTCGTCGTCAGATACACTGATACCGGCAACGCTTGCAGCGGAAAATGAATCTGCAAGAGCAGCCTCCATCTCAGCGACGCGAAAAACGCTGGGGCCAGCACCAGTTACCGCGACCCTGACGCCGTCAGAGCTTCGCGATACAAACACACCGACCACCGCGTAACGCGACGCCGGGTTCGGAAATTTGCTGTATCCGGCCGCATCCGGAATCGGAAACGAAACCTGGGTGATGATTTCGTTTTCATCCAGTGCTGTATCAAACATCCCGGTAAAGAAATCATCCGCCGCAATCGAACGGCTATTGGTATTAATCGTTGCCCCCAATCCAACCAGTGCCGCGGGATAATCCGCTGACGGGTCGCTATTGGCAATGGAACCGCCGATTGTGCCGGCATTTCGCACCTGTGGATCACCGATGCCGCCGGCAAGGTCGGCCAATGCCGCGATTGCATTCGCGACCTCAGACGACGCTGCCACTTCGGCATGCGTAGTCATTGCACCGATCGTTACCTGACCGCCTGAGACTGAAATCCCGCGCAGTTCGCTAACGCCACCGAGATCGATCAGGTCACTTGCAGATGCAAGACGCTGCTTCATTGTCGGCAGCAAAGTGTGCCCACCGGCCAGCAGTACGCCATCATCAGAGCTTTGCAGCATATCAGCCGCTTCACTCAAGCTTGATGGACTCTTATAGTCAAATGCATACATGATTGTTTCCCTCCTGTCAGGAAGCCTGAGCGCTTCGGATTGCCTGCCAGACCCGATGCGGGGTGGCGGGCATATCAAGTTCAGTCACGCCAACCTCGGCCAGCGCATTCAAAATGGCATTGATCACCGCCGGCGGTGAGCCGATCGCACCGGCTTCACCACAGCCTTTGACGCCAAGCGGATTGTGCTCGCACTCGGTCACGGTTGTGTCGACACTGAACGACGGCACATCTGCAGCTCTCGGCATGGTGTAATCCATGTAAGAGCCGGACAGCAATTGGCCATTGTCATCATAGCAGGCAGCTTCCAGCAAAGCCTGGCCGATGCCCTGCACCAGTCCGCCATGCACCTGTCCTTCAACGATCATCGGATTGATGATCGTACCGAAGTCATCGGTTGCATGGAAACTTGCGATATCGACGACGCCGGTTTCCGGATCGACCTCTACTTCACAGACATAAGTGCCGGCAGGAAATGTAAAGTTCTTCGGATCATAGAAGGCTGTTTCCTCAAGCCCGGGCTCGAGTTCCTCCAACGGATACTGATGCGGAACATACGCAGTCAGGGCGACTTCACCAAAGGCCTTGGCTTTATCGGTGCCTGGCACCACGAACTGACCATCTTCAAATTCGATATCCGCTTCAGAAGCCTCCAGCAGGTGCGCAGCAATCTTCTTGCCCTTGGCGATAATCTTATCAAGTGCATTGACAATTGCCGTGCCGCCAACTGCAATCGAGCGTGACCCATAGGTTCCCATTCCAAACGGAATCTTGTCGGTATCGCCATGCACGATTTCAATACTGTCAAAATCAATGCCCAGTTTTTCCGACACAACCTGGGCAAAAGTGGTCTCATGACCTTGCCCGTGAGAATGCGACCCGGTCAGTACGCTTACCGAACCGGTTGGATTGACTCGAATGGTTGCAGCTTCATACAAACCGGCTCGTGCGCCGAGCGATCCAACCACATTGGACGGTGCGATGCCGCACGCCTCAATATAGGAAGAGATGCCAATGCCGCGCAGTTTGCCGGCCGCCTTCGATGATGCCTTGCGAGCTGCAAAACCTGCATAGTCTGCAGAATCAAGCGCCTTGCTGAGACTTGCATCGTAATCACCGGTGTCGTAAACCAGGGCCACTGGCGTCTGGTACGGAAACTGATCCGGCTGAATGAAATTACGCCTGCGAATTTCAGCCGGGTCCATGCCCAGCTGGTCAGCCGCGACCTGCACGATACGCTCAAGCAGATAAGTCGCTTCAGGCCGACCGGCACCCCGATACGCATCAACGGGCACCGTGTTGGTAAACACTGCCTTGACCTCACAGTAAATGACTGGCGTTGCATATTGTCCCGCCAGCAAAGTTCCGTGCAGATACGTTGGAATGCATGGTGCGAAAGTCGAAAGATAAGCGCCCATATTGGCCAGCGTTGATTCCCGTAAAGCCAGGAACTTGCCGTCCTCATCCAGTGCGAGTTCGACCTTGGTTACATGATCCCGACCGTGCGCATCCGATATGAATGACTCACTGCGGTCCGCAGTCCACTTGACCGGACGATTGAGTTGCGCAGCGGCCCAGGTCACAATAATCTCCTCAGCATAGTGGAAAATTTTCGAACCGAAGCCACCGCCAACATCCGGCGCGTGAACACGAAGTTTGTGCTCGGGCACACCGAGTACAAAAGCCCCCATCAGCAGTCGAATGACATGCGGATTCTGACTCGTTGTATGCAGTGTGTACTGTCCGGTTGCCTGGTCAAAATCACCGATTGCACAGCGCGGCTCAATCGCATTCGGGATGAGCCGATTGTTCACCAGGTCCAGGCTGGCGACATGAGCAGCGTTCGAGAATGCCTCATCAACAACCTCGGGATCACCGAGTGCCCAGTCATAGCAGATGTTGGTACCAACATCATCATGCACACTGGTTGAGTCGGCGGTAACCGCGTCGTTCATGTCGACCACTGCAGGTAGAACTCCATAGTCTACTTCAATTGATTCGGCTGCATCTCTGGCCTGACTACGGGACTCCGCTATGACGACCGCAACAGGATCGCCGGTATGTCTGACCTTGCCTTCCGCCAAAACCGGATGTTTCGGCTCATGCATCGGGCTGCCGTCCTTGCTGTGTACCTGCCAGCCGCAGGGGATGCCACCGATCGCCGCCATATCTTCGGCAGTGAACACCGCAACCACACCGTCGCCTTGACTGGCTGCCGAAGTGTCGATTGAATTAATGGTTGCGTGGGCATGTGGCGAGCGCAGAATATACGCGTAGGTCTGCCCCAGCAAATTCATATCGTCGGTATACTTGCCCGCGCCGCGTACAAATCTTAAGTCTTCTGTTCGGCGCACTGATGCGCCAATTCCTGTACCACTCATGCTTATGCCTCCCGCATGGCTCTTGCACCAGCCTGAATCGATTTGACTATATTGTGATAGCCGGTACAGCGACACAAATTGCCTTCCAGCCACTCCCGGATTTCCTGCTCGGAAGGATCCGAGTTGACACTCACGAGGTCCAAGGCACTCATAATCACGCCCGGTGTGCAAAAGCCACACTGCAAGCCGTGGTTATCGCGAAACGCAGCCTGCATCGGATGCAGTTCACCGCCATTGGCAACGCCTTCGATGGTGGTAACCTCGGCATCACTTGCCTGGGCTGCCAGCATCGTACAGCTTTTTACGGACTTACCATTGACATGCACGACACAGGCACCGCATTGGCTGGTGTCGCAACCGACATGGGTGCCGGTTAATCTCTGGTTCACTCGCAAAAAGTCGACTAACAGCGTGCGTGCATCGACATCAGCTGATACACTTTGTCCGTTAATCGTCATTGATATTGCTACAGTCATAGACTCTCCTCTTATTGACTAAATTTGAATTATTCATCGCCAGCACCGAAATACCCTGTCAAGGGGGTTTGCACAGCGACAAGTTAACATTTCTGCTGCAATTTTAATTGAAATGTCTGCACATTTGACAGACTTGGATTATTCGAAAGCTTGAAGTGACTCACTGAATCAAAGAAATTGTCTACCCGCAAATAATCAAGGCAGTCATTTTGCCGCGGCTTATTGATTCGGCTGACGTGCATCGCTAAAGCGCAAGCCAACCTACGCTCAAGCATGGGATGTTCGTCTCAGAATCAATCCTTATCTTCATTCGCGCTGTCAATTTCTGCAAAAAACGCCGCAAAAAAATCTGCTACGATTTTCTTTGCAGCACTGCTCATTAGCCTGGAGCCAATCTGTGCAACGCGACCGCCCATATTGATCTCGGCCACATAAAACAGCTCTGTACCTTCTTCAACTGCCTCGAGCCGAAAATTCGCCTCACCAACGACATATCCAAATGACGTGCCCTTGGAAGCACCGTGCATCGTATAGCTTTCGTACTTGACGACATCACTGACTGACAGCTCGATCGGAAATGTCGATTTGACCGGTCCGAACTTCTTTTTGATGATGCCCTTAAGTTCAGTCTCAGATACCCATTCAAGCTCGACGCAGCCGGAGATCGAGCGCCGGATCGTTTCGGCATCGTAAAGCGACTCCCAAACCACCTCGGGGGGATGGTTCACAATGGTACTTCCAGAGATTTCCATATGACTGTTCCACTTCGAAATTGGTGAGTCCGGCGAGTGGCCGGATGCTGCGTGCGTTCATCAGCAATTTTATGCTGAACCCTACTATAAAATAGTAACATTGACACCCGCACTTTCTTATTATGCCTCGCGATTCCGAATCTTCACAGACTCCGGTTACCCTGTTTCGCGGTGCCCGCCAATTTGAACCGGCAGCACCGGAAGACGTACCACCCGGCAAGTTAAAAATGGTAATCACTTACCTGGAGATGTCGAAAGAGCCGCGTTATCCACACCAGTCCCAGAGAGCTGAAAACATCTCGATTCTTCGCACTCGCGAGCCGACCGTCAGTTTCTACCGGTATTTGTACAACACCGTCGGTGAACCATGGCTTTGGTATGAGCGAAGACAACTGAGCGATCAATCACTGAAAAAAATCATTCAGCATTCCAAGGTCAAGATATACGTGCTCTACGTCAATGGCACACCGGCCGGCTACAGTGAACTCGACTGCCGCCGGAAAAAAGAAATTGAACTCGCCTATTTCGGCTTGATTCCCGAATTCATCGGCCGCGGTCTTGGCAGCTACTTTCTTCGCTGGTCAGTCGAAAAAGCATGGTCAGAAGAACCAAAACGAGTCTGGGTACACAGCTGCAATTTCGACTCACCCCATGCAATTGCAACCTATCAAAAAGCAGGATTTGAAGCCTACCGACAAGAGGAAAAATTGATTGACGATCCCAACGGCTCAGTTTTCTGAAGCATCGCGCATTGCGGCTAACGCCATCGTCTGACGCAGAATCAAATCGCATAATCAACCGGAACATTCCTGCAACGTCGCCCCGGATTCCTACGCAGCGAAATTGACCGGTCGATAGCTGGCCAAAGGAACGGAAACTGGACATGTCTAGATTAATCAGTATCTCATGACCTTGCAACACGTCTCCAAGCTCGATGATACGGATTAACTGCTTTAATCATCGAGATTGATGAATTAAAAAAAAACTGTTCTAATCGCTAAGCAATGTTAGAAATCTCCATAATATTCCTAAAATTCCAACGGCACCACCGCAAAGCAGGCATATGAACGATTTCGAACACCGTGGCGACACCAGCAAGTTTCAATCGGTTGACAGCAAGTTCCATCTACATCCGTTTACCGATACCAAACATTTGCGCAGCATTGGCAGCAGAATAATCACGGCTGCCGATGGAATCTATGTCTGGGATTCAGATGGCAACCGGATCATTGACGCAATGGCAGGCTTATGGTGTGTCAACATCGGCTATGGGCGCTCTGAGCTTATCGAAGCAGCAACTCGTCAGCTCCGAAAACTCCCCTAGTACAACACCTTCTTCATGACCTCCCATCCACCGGTCATCGAGCTGACGGAACGCCTTGCATCAGTAACACCCAAAAAGTTCAATAACGTTTTTCTAACCAATTCAGGTTCAGAAGCCAATGACACGGTGATCCGGATGGCTCGTCGGTACTGGGCCTTGCAGGACCGGCCGGACAAGAACGTCATCATCAGCAGGACCAACGCCTATCACGGCAGCACGTTTGGTGCAGCAAGCCTGGGCGGTATGGCCGTAATGCATGAATGCGGTATTCCAATTCCCGGCATCGTACATGTACAACAGCCGTACTGGTACCGCGAAGGCGGTGAATTGACAGCTGCTGAATTCGGTATTCAGGCGGCGCGCAGCCTCGAGCAAAAAATCGACGAGCTTGGCGTTGAAAATGTGGCCGCATTTATCGCAGAACCCATCCAGGGCGCTGGTGGCGTCATTGTTCCTCCACAGTGCTACTGGACAGAGATATCCCGAATCTGCGCGCACTACGGCATTTTGTTTATTGCTGACGAAGTGATTTGCGGCTTTGGTCGAACCGGCTCATGGTTCGCCACCGATTACTTTGACTTGAACCCGGACTTTATGGTTGTAGCCAAGGGATTGTCGTCCGGATATCTGCCGATCGCTGGCGTAGTCATCTCCGACGAGGTCGCCGCGGTCTTGATCGAAAGCGGCGGTGAATTTGCCCATGGATTCACGTACTCGGGGCATCCAGTCGCCTGTGCGGTTGCATCCGAGAATATCCGCATACTGTCTGAAGAGCGCATTGTCGAGCATGTTGCCACGGATACCGGCCCCTATTTCCAGCAACGGCTGCGAGAACTCAGTGATCACCCGCTGGTTGGCGAAGTGCGCGGTGTCGGACTGATTGCCGGTATTGAACTGGTCAAGGATAAAGCAACCCGCACCAGTTTCGATGCAAACCTCGGTATCGGTATAAAGTGCCGTGATTTCGCTGCCCGGCGAGGACTGATTATGCGCGCAGTCGAAGACTCAATGGTACTCTCACCGCCACTCGTCATCACCCGAGCGCAAATCGATGATGTGATCTCGATCGCCCGTGATGCGCTTGACGATACACTGAAATCTCTGGCCGCATAGCAACTCACTGTCCTGCCAGTCAGGTCCAAATAACGCGCAGATGCTCCGTATGGAGAAATGGTCGAGGCAAAATTAGCTACGGCAAGTTCAACGCCGTAAACTAAATCGACTAAACCGAAATCTGCCGGACCGCTGCGTTCGCGGCAACCCCGCCTAATGCCGGATATTCGGCACGACCAGCGATTCGAGCCAGTTTTTGACTTCTAATTGACGGATGCCCTGATCAAGAATATCGCTGTCAATGCCCAATTCCCAGGCGGTATCTTTGCGCTGGGGATCATCCTGCAATATATCGAGTTTGCGGGTAAATTCGTGCAAGCTGTCTGAGTCGCTGAAAAAACCCATGCGAATCAGGCGCTCCTCGCGACATCGAATCAGGGAGGCCAATTCTCCGGTACTGTACTCAGGGTGATACTGAAGCGCCCACATGATGCCCTTGCCACTGGTAATCTCCAAGGCCTGAATGCTGGAAACATGATTACCGGACAAAATTTTTGCATGCTCCGGTACCGAGATGACTTCGTCCTCATGACTGGCGAACGCATCGAACACTTGAGCCTTGCCTTTGTAGAGCGGATGATTTGCTCCGCCGTCACTTAAGCGGATTTTGCGGGCAAATCCCATCTCCCTGCCCTTTGGATTGACCCGGACTTGACCGCCGGCAGCGACGGTACCGACCTGCAGTGCCCAGCAGCTGCCAAAGCTCGGTACACCCTGGGCGAATACTTCCTTTTGCAAGTCAACTTGCCTTATGACTGATGGGTTATCCGAATCAAGTACTGACAGATTGGAACCCGTCATTGCAGCGCCATCATAGGACTTGAGCTCGACACCGGCGGGCAGTGCGGCATCCGGGTCTGCCGGAGTCGCAATGTCGATGTTCGCATGCGGAGCAATCGAGAGCAGCATGGACTTGTACAAATCACTCGCGAGTGCCATCCCGCTGGCTGCAAGCGTAGCACGTGACTCGCGGGCGTAACCCTCGATTACAAGTATGTTCAACGGTTCTTTAATCATGCCAAAGCAACAGAAAATTGAGATTAACGCTCAGTTTGAGACAAAAATCAATTCAAGCGTTTCAGTATACTCGGCAATTCCGAATAACTGTTGCAAACCGCATCCGCCGTCGTCGAGGCTGAGTCCGCAGCGCGTGTCGCAGTGAAAAGCACGGCACGCATGCCAAGTGCATGTGCACCTTTAATATCGTTGTGTTCGCGATCCCCAATGTGAACCGCATCCTCGAACCGGGCACCAACGCCGGCAAGTGCTTTGGCAAAGATATCACGATGAGGCTTTGAGCGTCCCACCTCATCAGAAAATCCAAACGCCTGGAAATATTGCTTAAGGTCGTGTCTGTCAAGCCACAGTCTTAGTCCTGTGCCCGGGGTGTTAATCGTATCGGAAACAACAGCCAGCGGGTATTGCTGAGAGATTTCTGACAACGCCTCGTGTACGCCTGCGATTGGTTTCGGAGGCACCTCGAGTTCCATTGTTTCCAGTTGCTCGACGGTGGCTTTAAAACTTTCGTCGGGCAATCCGATGTCCAGGTACTGGATGATTCTCTGCAACCGCTCGGTAACCGTCCACGTGACAAATTCATCATGCCAGACCCGGTTAAACTCGCGGTTAATCTCCTCGTAAGCCTGGCTGACAACTTCTGATGACACGGGCGCGACTTCGCTCACCGCTTTCCATACCAGGTAGTGCCGCTCATCCCTTTTGGAACGAAGTCCCCGCTCCTTGCGGACTGGCTCATCAGAATCATCATTGATAACGGTGTCCCAAAGATCAAATGTAATAGCCTTGATTTTGCTCACTTTAACTCAATCCACGAATATGCTGGAGGGATTAGATATTCAATATACGCACATCTCATTCACGCATAGCAAACATCGTTTTCATTCGGCAAGATTAAACTGCATTGCTGCAAAAAAATCTACGAATGCTCGCGCAATTTTCCAAATCGCGGCATATTGTCGAAACAGTGCTTGCGCCGTTGCCGGTTAACAGGCTGTGACAGGCCAAAAGATGGTTTTACGTCTGGACAGGCGACTGACCGTCTTCGTCAAGACTTAACCAAATCTGTCGAATCTCATTTTCCGGGCAGAAAATCCTTTGTCCTTAATGAGCATTTCGCGTGCCGCATCGACTGCAACTGGAGGCCCGGCAAGAAAGGCAGTCGTAACCTCATCCAGGTTTTGCAGTTTCATTCGGGAAATTTCGTGCAGATAACCCTGCTCAAATTCAAGTTCCGGAAATTGCTGCTGCAACGCGTCGCTCTCATTGATGTCAACCAATGCAATGACTACGCGCAAATTACTGTGCTTGGCCGCTAATTCATTCAGCGTACCAAGAAAGAAAACATCCTGCGGGCGATTTAGACCGAACACCAGCTGCGCCTCGTATTGTTCCAAATGCCCACTGTCTGAAGCGTGCCGCAGTATCGCCATGATGCCGGCAATTCCCGACCCGCCGGCGAGTGCAATAATGCTGCCATCTTTATCAGGCGCGAAGACCGCTCGTCCGAGTGGTCCAAAACCGGTAACAGCAGCACCATCGCGGTCACCGGTGAACAGCCACTCGGTAAATTTGCCGCCTGCAATCCGTTTCACCACGAAACTTAGCGCGTCTGTTGCCCGCGGGCTGTAGCTTGTCATCGAATAGGCACGATAGCCCGCAATCCCATCGATATTGACCGTAATGAACTGTCCGGCCAAAAATCGAACCGGCTGCGACAGCTTTAGCTCAAATTGCGCCACATCACTCGTCAGATTCTCGTACTTCCTGATCACGCCTTGCAAAATGCCCGGAACCGGCAAATCGACCGGTGCCGGCACTGCAGGTCGCACCTTGACATGTACATCAGATTCCGCTATCGCCTGACACATCAGGAACTCATCGCGCTCGGGTCTAACGTACCGGTTCCCGGGCGCCTCGGGCCAAAGAGAGCCGACCTGACCTGAAACCAACATCGCTTTACAGGTACCGCAGGTGCCGCTCGCACACTCATGGCCAAGGTTTAAGCCGTGGCGTAGCCCGCAATAGAGCAGCCGCTCACCCGCAGGCACAGTTATCTCCGCAACTCCCTGTCTGCCTTCAAATACTACCGTAGCCAATTTCACTCACCCTGGCCTGATCTGATTGGGTCCTATTATT
>JAJDZL010000214.1 GCA_022824665.1 Gammaproteobacteria bacterium
TTAGCGCCCATTTTCTGCCCGCTGCATGGTCATCAACACGATAGGTGGCATTTTCTGAAAGATTAATTAACTCAACGTCCGCATCGGCAGGTACATCGTAATGGGGAACTGCATTTTTTGCGACTTTTTCCAGCAGCTCCAGTTGCCGTTCGTGGGGTAGGTCTTCAAAATTTTGCATGTTTTTTCTCCTTCGATCAGTTTATGCAGCGTCTGCCATTTGTGCGTCTTGTTGTTGCCGCCTGCCGCCTGATTGTTTGCCGGCTGCATTGCTATTGAATGCCGAAGCCTTCGCTTGAACCAGGGCGGTATCCAGCCTGTTCAAAATTTCATCACAGAGCTCTTTATCGACCAGGATGCCGGGTTTGAATTGCAGAACTTTCGGATCAAGCGATGAAAATATAGCCCAAACGCCGTTATTGAACAATGCTTTCATAACATGAACCGCGCCTTCCGGGTGATCGAATTCGAGTCCAATCACGACGCCGCGCTGACGAATTCCAACAAAAAAATCAGGGTAACTTCGCCGTAGCTGTTCGAGCCCGTTTCGCATATAGCGGGCAATATAGTGCACCATTGACCTGACTTCGGGGCGATTGGAAATCTCCAGCACCTTTGCGGCCGCGATGCAGCCAAGCTCTGCCCCTCCAAAAGTTGACATATGCCCCCAACCGTCTTCCCTCAGCCAAGCCCCGGCGCGTTCGTTGACGACCACCGCGCGAATCGGGTAAATGCCGCCCGACAGCCCCTTGCCGGTTACCAGGATATCGGGTGTTACGCCATACGTGTCGATTCCCCAAATTTCGCCGCAGCGCATTAATCCTGTCTGAACCTCGTCGGCGATAAAAAGCGTATCTACCTTCTCACAGGCACGCTTGATGGCACTCAGGTAGCCTTCATCAGGCATCGGGAAACCGTAGGTCGCGGGGATGGTTTCCATGATCACACACGCGGCGTCGCCCACTCGAATTTCGCGTTCAATTGCTGCAAGATCATTGAATGGAACTTTAACCACTTCCTGCTGCGGCGCATCGCTCAGGAACAGTTTGGAAAAACGCTCATCGCCAACTTGTACCGCGAGTCCCGTATGCCCGTGATAACAATGGTCAATACAGATTATTTTGCGGCGCTGGGTTGCATGTCGCGCACACTTGAGTGCGATATCGATGGCTTCGCCACCGCCGGATGCGTAGATCGTGTACTGCAGCCCCTCCGGCGTACACTCTGCAAGCATCTGGGCAACATGCGTGCGCATCAGTGATGGAAAGTGATGATTGCCGATGTCGAAGTATTTCATGCCTTCCTTCACTGCCGCAACCACTTCCGGGTTTCGATGTCCGAGATTGTAGGTGCCACCATTTAAGTGCACGTCAATCAGCCGTCTGCCGTCCATATCGTAAAGATAGTAGCCTTCGCGACGATCAATGACCAGGTCGACGCCGAAATTTTGCCAGTCGGCAGTCTTGCCTGGATTCCAGTATTCCTTGGTACGTTCGAGAAATTCCTGCTTGGTTTCTTGCATTTGAACCTCCTTTGGGCACGGATACACATGTCGAGCCCATTGTGTTTGGTTTAATTTAGAGAAAAGTCAAAAATAAAACTTGACAGTAGACAGCAATTTTTTGATAACGCAATTTTTTGAGTGGATAATGTGAACGCGTGCTCAAAAGAATGTAAATTGGTGACGCAATGAATTTTTATTCAAATCAATTGGAGGTAAACGAGATATGCTGACATCGGTAGAGGGTCGGTCAGTTGTTGTGACCGGATCAAGCAAGGGAATTGGCAAGGGTATCGCCAGGGTATTTGCCAGGCATGGTGCGCGAGTGCTCATCGTCGCGCGTGGATTGGCGGATGCCGAGGCAACCGCGGATGAAATCTTAAGCGAAGGAGGCACCGCATCTGCCGTATCGGCCGATGTCACGGACTCCGATCAGCTCGATGCGATGGCCGCAGCTGCAGCAGAACGTCATGGAGGCATCGATGTGCTTTGCTGTAATGCCGGCATCTTTCCGCAAAATCATCTGGAAAACATGTCGAGCGACGAATGGGATCTGGTGCTCGGTACCAATCTCAAAGGCACATTTCTTGCCATCAAGAGTTGCCTGCCACAACTGAAACAGAGCAGCTCCGGTCGCATCATTCTGACGTCTTCCATTACTGGACCAATTACGGGCTACCCGGGTTGGACTCACTATGGCGCAAGTAAATCCGGCCAGCTTGGCTTCATGAAGACTGCCTGTATGGAGTTTGCGAAATACGGAATTACGGTGAACGCCGTCATGCCGGGAAATATTGTTACGGAAGGTTTGGAAGGACTGGGTGAAGACTATCTTGAGACGATGGCAGCATCAATTCCGCTCAAACGACTGGGCTCGGTCGATGATATCGGTAACGCGGCATTGTTTTTCGCATCAGATGAAGCGGCCTATATCACCGGTCAGACGATCGTGGTTGACGGCGGGCAAACCATACCGGAGTCAGTTGAGGCACTGGAAGAAGCCTAGCGCCAGACGCGCAGTTCAAGTAGTTCGGATACTGGTTTTTGCCTGACTGACCGGGTTTGTTGCTTTGGGACTTCTTGCGGTCTGATGAGCGGTTGAACCCCGTTTTCGGCAGTTCGATCCGCGATGACACAAATCAAGCGCTTGCGAATCCTGAATCTGGGTCTTGTGCCCAGCCTTGATTCGCAGGCGATTTATCATGCAGTCGCTGCCTCAATGAATGAGGCATCACCTGACACGGTGATTTTGTGTCGTCCAAAAGACCCATACTTCTGTATCGGTCACCACCAGAATGTTCGGCACGTTCTCGATCAGTCAGTGCGCGAATCACTCGGGTACCCGGTTATGCGGCGCAGACTAGGCGGCGGTGTCACCTACCTGGACAGTCAGCAGCTTTTTTATCAGTGTATTTTTCACCGCAGTCGCAGCCCTGCCATACCCTGGATGGTGTATCGGGAACGGTTGGCTCAACCGATCAGCTTGCTGAATCGAATAGGTGTGCAGGCACAGCTTCGCTATATCAATGAAATTGAGATTGCGGGCAGACGTATCGCGGGAATTGGCGGTGGTTTGGTTGGCGAGGCGAGTGTAGTTGTGGGAAATGTCCTGAATGACTTTGAATATCAGACTATGTCGGACATTATCCATGCACCTTGTCTAGAATTTCGCAGCCTGGCTTTGTCGGCAATGTCAGACAGAATTACGACCCTTAAGCGTGAAGGTGCGGGGGATTGCTGGCACGATTTATCGGAACTCCTGATTGACGAATATCGTCAGAGATATGGTCAGACGGTTTATTTGGGTGAACTCAGCACCAAAGAGCGAAACAAAGCGGTAACGCTCGCCGAGAAAATGGTATCGCAAGACTACCTCGTAGAATTTCGAGGCGATCTTCCAGCCCAACCGCTGACACGGTTGAAAGTATCCGGTTCGACATCAATTGAATTGGTCAAAGAGCGTCGCGGCACTGGAGTAGCAAAATATTTTGTTTTAAGACTCAAAGACGGCAGCATTGAAGACTGTTTTGAGCTGGAAAATGAACAGAAAATTCTGCACCTTCCTCGCCTGGACGAGTCAATTCGAGCTTTTGACCCGGATACGGTTCAAGTCGGCCTGCAATTGGATCAGTCTTGAGTGCTGAAGAACTTTAGTGTCGATGGGTACGTTTAATCGGATGTCTACCACTGACTGTCAGGACTATATCGTTCCCGATGTTCTGCAACCGGGATTGGTTACTGTGTTTTGTGGAAGGGCTCCGAGCCCTGAGTCGGCAAGAAGAAGGGCATATTACGCGCACTTCAGCAACAAGTTTTGGGAAATTCTCGCTGAGACCGGTTTGACAGATCGGCTGCTTGAACCAGAGGACTATCATTTGCTGCCTCAATATGGAATCGGATTGACCGACATCAACAAGACCGAATTCGGCAGTGATCACGAACTGTCGGGCTCGGGTGACAATCCGCTGACTATACACGACAAAATGCTCAAGTACCGTCCGCAGATTCTGGCATTCAATGGCAAGAACAATTTCCGTATGTATTCGCACGCAGTGCACCAAACTGTGAAATCTGCTCCGGTCGAATTTGGCTGTCAAAGTACGGTTCATATCGAAAGAACCGAGGTGTGGGTGCTCCCGAATACTTCTGCGCGGGCGCGCGGCTATTGGGACTCGTTACACTGGCACGCCCTTGCTGAACGGCACTTTGAGAA
>JAJDZL010000218.1 GCA_022824665.1 Gammaproteobacteria bacterium
AACGATCAAAGACAAACAATCAGCCGGATTCCTGCGTCGAAATGAAATCGACAGCACGTTGCTTTCGACACAACCGAGCAGCAAAAACCAGAATGCCAGTGGCATCGCGACGATGCCCACTGCCGCCTGCCAGGGCGCTGGGTCCCAAAGCGGAATGAACGGTGCCCGGCGCGCTGCGACGATAATCCAGGTCAACAAGGTGAGCGAAAGGAGGGAGTATCCAATGAGATAAACTCGCCGCCCACAAATTGCAATCAGCCGATTGCGGACTACAGGCAGCGGTGGCACTAAATGTGCAAGAATAAAGCAGCTGATTGACAGTAGAAATTCAGCCATACAAAGCACTCAGGAGGGCACGTCCCTGCCCTGCCTGCAATTAATCAGACCAAAATTCCGCGTCAGATAACCGGCAACCTCTCGATGCGTGCCGCACAGTACTTGAACTCCGGAATTTTACCGACCGGGTCGAGCGCAGGATTCGTCAAAATATTTGCCGCGGCCTCCGTATAGCAAAATGGAATAAAAATGACACCTTGCGGTATGGCGCTGTCGCTGCGAGCCTTGATTTCAATCTTACCGCGGCGGGTTTGAACGCTGACCATCTCACCGGGTTGAATATTGAGTGCCCGCAGCTGATCCGGAGCTACGCTCGCCACCGCTTCCGGTTCGATCTCAGCGAGAATCTTTGCCCTGCGCGTCATTGCACCTGTATGCCAATGTTCAAGCTGGCGGCCGGTTGTCAGAATCATCGGGTAGCTTTCGTCTGGTTGTTCATCCGGTGGCGTCACACCTGCAGGAACCAGTTTTGCACGACCTGATTCGGTTGGAAATCCATCACCAAATACGATGTCATTGCCCGCTATATCTGGCGCGTCGCAAGGATAGGTTACGGAACTTTCTCGTTCCAGCCGCTGCCACGAAATATTGTCGAGGGACGGCATCAGCGCCGCCATCTCCCCATAAATGTCCTCGGGGCTGGAATAATTCCAGTCCAGTCCCAGTCGCCTGGCGATTTCCTGAATAATCCACCAGTCCTGGCGTGCGTCACCTGGCAGCTCAAGTGCCTTGCGACCCATTTGAACCTGACGGTTGGTGTTGGTCACAGTGCCATCTTTTTCAGGCCATGCGGAGGCTGGCAATACCACATCCGCGTGAAACACAGTTTCCGTCATAAACAAATCCTGCACGACCAGGTGTTCAAGTTTGGCCAGCGCTTCGCGTGCGTGGTGCGCATCCGGATCCGACATCGCAGGGTTTTCACCCATCACATACATGCCATGTATCTTATCGGCGTGAACTGCATCCATAATTTCGACCACAGTCAAGCCTTTCTCAGGATCCAGAGCGGTGCCCCAGGCATCTTCAAATGTGCTTCGAATATTCTCTGCATCCACCGCCTGATAATCCGGATAAACCATAGGAATTAACCCTGCATCGGACGCTCCCTGAACATTATTCTGACCCCGCAAGGGGTGCAGCCCCGTTCCCGGGCGTCCCACCTGCCCGGTAATTGTCGCAAGCGCAATCAGACAGCGTGCGTTATCTGTACCATGAGTATGCTGTGAAATACCCATGCCCCAAAAGATGATGCCCCGCCTGGCAGTCGCAAATTTTCTTGCCACCACGCGCAGCGTTTGCGCATCAATTCCGCAAATATCAGACATCTCTTCAGGCGTAAACGGCGCGATATGCTGTTTCAGATTTGCAAAGCCTTCGGTGAATTGACTCACGTAATCGCGGTCGTAAATCTCCTCGTGAATAATCACATTCAGCAATGCATTGAGCAATGCAACATCGGTACCGGGATTAAACTGCAGCATATGCGTTGCATGACGTGCGAGCGCAGTACCGCGGGGGTCCATTACAATCAGCTCTTTACCGCTTTTCTTTGCCTGCTTGAAGAACGTCGCTGCGACCGGATGATTCTCTGTCGGATTAGCACCGATGACAATAATTACATCGGAATCAGAACAGGCAGTAAAAGGCGCAGTCACCGCACCTGAGCCGATTCCCTCCAGTAACGCCGCAACTGAAGAGGCGTGACACAAACGAGTGCAATGATCGACATTGTTCGTGCCGAATCCCGTGCGCACAAGTTTCTGCACCAGGTATGCTTCCTCATTCGATCCTTTTGCGGACCCGAACCCAGCCAGTGCAGATGAGCCCCGCTCAGCCAGAATTGTTCGATATCCTTGTGCTGCGACATCCAGCGCCTCATCCCATTCAGCTTCGCGAAAGTGGCTGGACGGATCTGCCGGATCGACGTAATCGTCAGCATGCTTTGGTACGCCATCGCGTCGGATGAGTGGTTTCTTCAGTCGGTGTTCATGACGCACATAATCGAAGCCAAACCGACCTTTGACACACAGCCGGTTGTGATTGGCAGGCCCGTCACGACCCTGAACGGCAACAATTTCGTTGTTATGAATCTGATAGTTGATCTGACATCCCACACCACAATACGGACAAACACTTTGCACCTCATCCATCGAAACCTGTCGGTTCACACCGTCCTTGTTTACGAGTGTTGATTCAATCAATGCACCGGTAGGACAGGCCTGTACGCATTCTCCACAGGCAACGCAGGTGCTGTTACCCATTGGGTCATCAAAATCAAACACAATCTTTGACTGAAACCCGCGATAGGCCATTCCAATGACATCGTTGACCTGCACCTCGCGACAGGCGCGCACACACAGATTGCAATGAATACACGCATCAAGGTATACAGCCATAGCCGAGTGACTGCGGTCCGGCTCCGGACTGATACGCTGCGGGATTCTGTCCATCTGCGGCTCAAGCACATCATTCCACTGCCAAAATCTCGACTCAGGGTCATGCGCAAGATCCCGCGGCGGCTGATCAGCAGCCAACATCTCGAATACGAGCTTCCGAGACAGTTGCGCGCGCTCACTGGCCGTCAAGACTTTCATACCTTCAGTTGGTTTGCGTATACAGGACGCGGCCAACACCCGCTCACCTTCAATTTCAACCATACACGCCCGGCAGTTGCCGTCTGCGCGGTAACCGGGCTGTGGCAGATAACAAAGATGCGGCAACTCATTGTGATGCCGATTTGCCACTTGCCAGATGGTTTCATCCGGGGCTGCTTCTACTTCAACCCCATCGAGAAAAAAGGTAATCTTCATTTCGTCGTACATTGAATGTCTTCCGGAAAATATTTCAATACGGATAACAGCGGATTGGCTGCAGCCTGTCCCAGTCCACAGATCGAGGCATCAGCCATGGCCTGACTGATTTCCTTCAACAAGGTTTCGTCCCAGTCGTTGTGTTCCATCAGTTTGACGGATTTCTCGGTGCCAACGCGGCAAGGAGTGCACTGCCCGCAACTTTCGTCTTCAAAAAATCGCATCAAATTCAAAGCAACATTCTTCATGTTGTCCTGATCGCTCAGAATAATGACTGCATGAGAACCGACGAAACACCCATATTCCTCCAGGGTTCCAAAATCCAGCGGCAAATGATCCAGTGAGGCTGGGAGTATACCCCCTGAAGCACCACCTGGCAGGTAAGCCTTAAATTCGTGCCCGGGCAATAGCCCACCGCTGAATTCGTCAATCAACTCTCTCACGGTCACTCCGGCAGGGGCCAGTTTTACACCCGGTTCCGCGACCCGTCCGGATACCGAATAACTTCTTAAGCCCTTGCCGCCATTTCTGCCGTAGCCGGCAAACCATTCGACACCCTTTTCGATAATATCGCGCACCCAGTAAAGCGTTTCCACGTTCTGAATCAAGGTTGGGCGTCCGAAAATTCCATTCTCAGCAACATAGGGCGGGCGATGCCTCGGCAAGCCGCGTTTGCCTTCAATCGACTCAATCATCGATGATTCCTCGCCACAGATATAGGCACCAGCGCCGCGTCTGAGCTCAACTTTTGTGTCACCAAAAAGACCGGCCTGCTGGACGAACTCGAGTTCGGTCTGTAGTATTTCTCTGACCGCAGGATACTCATCGCGTAAATATATATATACCGTCTCGGCTTCAACAACCCAGGCAGCAATCGCCATCCCCTCAAGAAACCTGTGTGGTTCGCGTTCCAGGTAGTGCCGGTCCTTGAACGTTCCAGGTTCCCCTTCATCAGCATTCACTGCCATCAGTCTGCTGCCCGGATAACCGCGCACAATTTTCCACTTCAAACCAGTCGGAAATCCCGCGCCGCCAAGCCCGCGCAACGGTGAACCCTGCAGTGTGGAAATTAACTCATCAGCCGTTCGCTCGCCTGCTCGGCACTTTTCAAGTAATCGATAACCGCCCTCAGCCCGATAGGCGTCGAAAGATTCATATTTTGGAATGATCGGTTTCACCTGGCGGGTGCTCACCGCGGTCATAACCGAATCGAACGTCGCACAGTCGACGTGCCCATGTCCAACTTCAGCAACCGGTGCAGTGTCACAGCGACCCATGCATGGTGCACGAACCACCCTCACCGCAGAATTCAATCCATCTGCTAACTCACCGATCAGGTGCTGAGCGCCAAACATTTCGCAGGTCAGGCTGTCGCAAACCCGCACGGTTATCGGCGGTGGCAGGTTTTCATCTTCAACAACAATGTCGAAATGCGCGTAAAAGGTGGCGGTTTCAAATATTTCAGACAGAGAAAGGCGCATTAGTGAGGCGAGTGCGACCAGGTGATCAGAGTGCAAACATCCGTATCGGTCCTGGATAAGATGCAAGTACTCAATCAGTAAATCGCGGCGAAGGTCTCGATTTCCGATAAGTTCACGAAGTTCTTCAACGTGTGACTGGTCGACTTGACGGCCTTTCGGCATAAATGTCTGGCGCGCATAGCGTCGCCTGGACGTTCGAACTGTCGCTATGTCATTCATGTTTCATACGCAGACCGCTTCCTGTGGCAGAAATTCCGTCCCTGAATCCAGTAGCACCATTTGGGATAATTCCATCCAATATATTGTTGGTATATTGTATGCAGTGCAGGCAGATAAATTGCAAATTTGCGCTATTCAATTCAATCTACATCATAGAATACTACGCATCCGGTTCCAGATGAACGCATAAAATAGTTACATTAGTTTACGACAACTAATCAAGCAAAAAGTTATCACATCTCTTATATCAGTCAGATGGGATTTGAGATCGTATGGCAGCAGTACATTCAACCACAACTAGCACTCGAGGGCGACTGAAAAAACGCAACCGGCGCCCCGCATCGCCAGCTATTATCGCGGGACTCAAACGCGAAATTCCGACGTACGACATGATGAGCGAAGAGGGACTTGAGCTCATTGAAGACAAAACCGAACAGTTGCTGCAGGAAGTTGGCGTCGAATTCAGGGAAGACAATGAAGCACTGCGTATCTGGAAGGCTGCAGGAGTCGACGTAAAGGGCGAGCGGGTCCGCTTCGAACGCGGACATTTACGCGAATTGCTCAAAACTGTTCCCAGCGAATTTACCATGCATGCCCGCAACCCGGAACGGTCGGTACGACTGGGTGGTAAACATGTTGTTTTTGCCCCTGCCTACGGCTCGCCATTTGTATCAGATCTCGACAAAGGACGCCGCTATGGCACGCTTGATGACTTTCAGAACATCATCAAGCTTGCATATATGTCGCCGTGGCTGCACCACTCGGGAGGAACTGTCTGTGAGCCGGTGGAATTGCCCGTCAATAAACGCCACCTTGATATGGTTTACTCCCACATGCGCTACTCAGACATGCCGTTTTTGGGCTCAGTTACCACCCGCGAACGGGCCCTCGATTCCATCGCAATGGCCCGTATCCTGTTCGGCAAAGACTACGTGGATAGCCACTGCGTGATCAGTGGCAACATCAACATGAATTCTCCGCTGATCTATGACGGCGCGATGTCGGGCGCGTTGCGCGCCTACGCGGCAGCAAATCAGTGCCCCATCGTGGTACCATTCGTGCTTAGCGGCGCAACCGGCCCCGTCACGCTGGCCGCAGCGATTGCACAATCACTGGCAGAAGTGATGGTTGGCGTTGCGCTGGGTCAACTGATTCGTCCCGGCTCGCCGGCAGTGTTCGGCAATTTCATTACCACCGTCAATCTGCGTTCTGGTTCACCCACCTTTGGTACCGCCGAATCAGTCGCCGCATCCTATGTTGTCGGGCAAATTGCTCGTCGATTCAATGTTCCACTTCGCTGCAGCGGCGGCTTTACGAGTTCTCCTTGCGTTGATGCGCATTCAACAAACGAAAGTGTCAACTCACTAAACGCTGCGATACTTTGTGGCGCACACTATGTGCTTCACGCAGCTGGATGGATGGAGAGCGCACTGACCGTCAGCTACGAGAAACTCGTCATTGATGCTGATTACCTGGGCGCCTTGCACAGGCTCGTCAAGGGTGTCTCACTTGATCCGGATCAGTTTACGATCGATTCATTTGAGGAAGTCGGTCCCGGCGGGCACTTTTTCGGTTGTGCACATACGCTGGAACACTACGAAAGTGCGTTTTACGAATCGGACCTTTTTACGACACCTGCGTTCGAACAGTGGGTGGAAGAGGGCTCAACTAACATCGCCCAACGAGCCAATGTCAAGTGGAAACGCATGCTGGCGGAATACGAACGACCGTACCTGGACCCTGGTACTGACGAAGCGCTTCAGGCGTACATGGAAAAACGAAAAAGCGAAATGCCCGATATCTGGCACTGACGGCCGAACCGCGGTTCCAATTCCGCTCCCGAAATGGCTGCCAAACCGTGATTGAGTCAGGTTATCGGTTGGCACCTAATTGATCAGACTCTTGACCAGCTCGCCGATACCAGCCGGATTTTCGGTAACATGCACTCCGCACTCGCGCAGCACTGAAATCTTTTCTTCCGCAGTACCCTTGCCACCGGCAATAATTGCACCTGCATGACCCATCCGCTTGCCTGGCGGGGCAGTTGCTCCGGCAATGAAAGCTGCTACCGGTTTAACCGAGTTCTCAGCAATCCAGCGTCCACAATCCTCTTCATCCGTACCGCCAATCTCGCCACATAGCACAATTGCTTCAGTTTCGGGATCCTCGTTGAACCATTTCACGGTGTCCAAATGTTTGGTGCCATTGACCGGATCGCCGCCTATGCCGACACAGGTCGACTGTCCGATACCCAGCTTCGTCAACTGATCGACCACTTCATAGGTCAGGGTACCTGAACGGGAAACAACCCCAATTGAGCCTTTTTTGTGTATATAGCCGGGCATAATTCCGATTTTGATCTCCTCAGGTGTAATGACACCCGGGCAATTGGGGCCAATCAGTATCGTCTTGCTCGATTCCATCTTGCGACGCGTTCTGATCATATCGGTCACAGGTACCCCTTCGGTGATACAAATTACCAGGTCCAATTCCGCGGCAACTGCTTCATCAATAGCAGCCGCGGCAAAAGGCGGTGGCACGTATATGACTGACACTGTCGCACCGGTTTCCTGTTTGGCCTCGGCGACGGTATCAAACACCGGAATTCCATCGATCTCCTGGCCACCCTTGCCAGGGGTAACACCTGCAACAAATGCTGCTTCGCCATTGGCGTATGCGCGGCAGTTCTCGGTGTGAAAGAGACCTGTCTTGCCAGTCATCCCCTGCGTAATTACGCGTGTGTGTCGATTAATCAATATTGACATCTTGTTATCCTCTGACAGCCTGTACGACCTTGCGAGCCGCATCATCCATGGTACCGGCAGTAATCAGCGTTAAACCGGACTCTTGCAGGATTGTTCTACCCCGCTCGACATTGGTCCCTTCCAGGCGGACAATGACCGGCACCTCGGTTCCAATTTGGCGAAGCGCGGTGACCAGGCCTTCGGCAATCACATCGCAGCGCATAATGCCGCCAAAAATATTCACCAGAACTGCCTGTACCTGCTTGTTCTTCAGCATCACGGTGAATGCTGCGATCACCTGTTCAGTCGTCGCACCGCCGCCTACATCAAGAAAATTGGCCGGCTCTTCCCCGTACAGTTTGATAATATCCATCGTGGCCATCGCCAGACCGGCGCCATTGACCAGGCAGCCTATATTCCCGTCAAGCGAAATATAGGAAAGTCCGGCTTCAGATGCTTCAATTTCCGCGGCAGATTCCTCATCAAGATCGCGGTACTTAGTAATGTGCGGATGACGGTACAGTGCACTGTCATCAAATGTCATCTTGGCATCAAGTGCAATCACATCGCCTTGGTCAGTTACCACCAGCGGATTGATTTCAGCCAGCGATGCATCATTGTCCCAGAACGCCTGATAAAGTGCCTGCAGAAATCCGACCGCTTTATCCAGCAGCGCATCCGGGATGCCAGCGAAGCTGGCCGCACGACGTGCATCATCGTCGGTCAGTCCGGTATCCGGATCAATGTGAATCTTGAGCAGTTTTTCTGGCGTTGCCGCGGCAACCTCCTCGATCTCCATACCGCCTTGCGGGCTCATCATAAGGACAACGCGCTGCTCGGCACGGTCGACAACCAGCCCGGCGTAAATCTCAGAGAGAATGCCAACGCCTTCTTCGATCAAAAGTTTGCGGACAATCTGACCCTCAGGCCCCGTTTGCGGGGTGACTAAAGGCTGATGCAGAATGTCTTTGGCAGCACTCAGTGCGTCAGCTTCGCTGTGTACCACGCGCACGCCGCCGCCCTTGCCGCGGCCGCCCGCATGAATCTGTGCTTTGACAACCCAAATATTGCCGCCTAGCTCTGTCACAGCCGACTCGACTTCGTCGAGCGAATGGCATACCACACCGCGTGGAGTTTCAACTGCACAATTTCTAAGTATTTCCTTTGCCTGAAACTCGTGTACTTTCACATCAATAAACCTCGTAATCAACTAGCGTCGGAATAAAAACTTGAGCGCGATCGTTCGCTTAGCTAGCGAACCGCTTTGCGCGTCGTCATGCCGAACTCTACAGGCGATTCGACGACGATCACATTTGCATCTCTAAGTGCCTGAATTTTGTTCTCAGTTCCACCTTTGCCCGCGGCAATAATGGCACTGGAGTGCCCCATACGCCGGTACGGTGGCGCGTGCCGCCCGGCAATATATGCGATCACCGGTTTGGGATAGGCCTCAGCTGCAAGGTATTGTGCTGCTTCCTCTTCGGCTGCGCCGCCGATCTCACCGATCAGCAGCACCGCTTCGGTGCCATGGTCGTCCCTGAACAATTCCAGACAGTCAACAAAGGTCATCCCGGGCACTACATCAGCACCGATGCCAATGCAGGTAGACTGTCCGAACCCCTCCCGGCAAAGCTGCGCGACCGCTTCGTAGAACAGCGTCCCGGAGCGGGAAATCACCCCGATCTTGCCAGGCTGGTAAATCGAGGCCGGCATGATTCCGATATTGCACTGGCCCGGCGTGATGATTCCCGGGCAATTCGGGCCAATCAACCGAGTCTGTGAGCCGGCAAGCCGTTCCTTGATACGCAGCATATCCAGTATGGGAATTCCTTCCGTAATGCAGACAACCAGCTCGATGCCCGCATCGATTGCCTCAAGCATTGCATCTCGTGCGGCGTGTGGCGGAACAAACAGCACTGATGCGGTTGCTCCGGTCATCTCCCTGGCCTGCTCAACCGTATCGAATACCGGCAGGTTAAGGTGCTTTTGGCCACCGCGTCCCGGCACAACACCGCCGACAATCCTGGTACCATACTCAATCGCCCGGTGGGAAAAAAAACTGCCGCGGTAGCCCGTAATGCCCTGACACAGCACCCTGGTTCGCGAATCAATCAGAATTCCCATTATTCAGGCGCGCATATTTCTAAGTAGAATTTCAATCGCTTCGCCCATGGTATCAGCGAATTGAAATGGCATGCGTGAATTTCTGAGCAGAGTCAGGCCGTGCTCGCGCTTGGTGCCGGCAAATCGTACAACCACCGGGCAGGTAATACGCGCTTTTTTGTGTGCAGTGATCAATCCTTCCGCGATCGTATCGCAATGCGTCAGTCCGCCGCCAACTGCATTAACGAACAGCGCTTTGACTGAGGGACTTTCCAGTACCGTCTGGCAGGCGTCGGCAACATCCGAGCGCGAAGCAATGGGTGGCAAGTCCAGGAAGTTCGCAGGCTCCATCTCGTGCAGCTTAAGCAGGTCCATGGTCGCAAGTGCCAAACCGGCACCGCCAACCAGCAAACCAATATCACCATCCAGACGGATGTAGTTGTAGCCGCTTTGCGCACGCAGTTTGCGGTCGTCGAAACGATTGCGAGCTCTGATTTCAGCGTAGTCTTCATGTCTGAACATCGCGTTGTCGTCGATTTCCATTTTTACATCCAGGCACGCCAGTCGATTGCCGTCAACAATCGCCAGCGGATTCAGCTCAATGGACAGTGCATCCAGTTCGTTGACCGACTGGTGCAGACCTCGACAAATCTGCACGTACTGATCGAGCAGTGCGTCATTGAGGTCCATGCCCGACGCAAAGCGTCGCAACTCGTCGTCATCAGGCGCGTTATCGATTGACATGCTCAAGCGTTGCAGTGTGTCCGGCTGCTCGGCAAGGACTGATTCGATGCCTGCACCACCCAAAGGTGATCCCAAAAGAACCAACTTGCGCTGAAATCGGTCGAGCAAAATCGCGAGATAAAGCTCGCGCTCAATTTTGACCGATCGCTCAATATACACTGCGTCGACCTTGATGCCACGCTCGCCGGTTTGCGGTGTGACTAAAATACTGCCCAGCAAAGCCTGCGTTTCTGCGACTGCAGCGCTGACCGAGGAGACCATTTTGATGCCGCCAAATCGACCCCGGTCCCCCGCGAGTATCTGTGCTTTGACCACCCACGCTTCAGCAGCAATCCGTTCTGCAACAGAACTCGCCTCGGCAGTTGAAAAAGCAACATCGCCAGGTGGAAAAGAAAAACCATACCGGCTCAAAAGTCTCTTTGCCTGGTACTCTTGAACAAACATCTGTCAGTAAATATGATGAAAACAGCCCGCGATTGAATTACCTTTGTCATTTTAATCGAAGCGGAGTCAGTAAAATTATTATTGAAAGTTGAGTATTATTACAATTCCTCGAGGTTCATTAGTGTATTCGAGCGAAGTTCGCAAAATTAAGATGTTTGATATATGGCATACAATGACTTTGTTTTACGAATCAACCAAATCAACAACAAGAGTATGTATTGGAGAAGTAAATATGACAACACTAAAAAAAACAGTTACGGTGACTCTGGGTGCCATGGTTCTGGCATTCCTGTCATTCACTCAGGTCCAGATTGCTGCTGCAGACTTTGAACCGAAAAAGCCGGTTGACTTCGTCATCATGGCTGGTAAGGGCGGCGGCGCAGACAAGATGGCGCGACTGATGCAAACCATCATCGAAAAACATGAACTGTCCGGTAAACCGTTCGTACCGATCAACAAACCAGGCGGTTCAGGTGCTGAAGCCCTGATTCATATGAATAATACGTCTGGCGCAGCTCAGGATCATACTGTGATGGTTACACTCAACAGTTTCTATACAACCCCGTTGCGTCAAGCAAATCTTGGTATCGATATTTCGACCTTCACCCCGGTTGGACGCATGGCAGAAGACACCTTCCTGCTATGGGTCAATAAAGACAGTGGCATCACCGATTTTGACGGTTTTGTCGCGGCAGCCAAGGCAGCCGGTGAGGACTGGATTATGGCCGGTACCGGTAAGGCACAGGAAGATCAGCTGATTACCGACTTCCTGAATCGAACCTATGATCTGAACATGACCTACGTACCGTACAAGGGCGGTGGCCGGGTTGCCAAGGAACTGGCAGGAAATAACGCTCACTCGACGGTCAACAATCCGTCAGAGCAGCTGGGTTTCTATGAAGCAGGCAATACAGTACCGCTTGCCGCGTTCACTCAGAACAGACTTGACAAATTCCCGGATGCACCAACCATGGGTGAGTTGGGCAACGAATTTGCCTACTACATGCAAAGAAGCGTGGTTGGCCCGCCTGGAATGTCAGCTGAAGCGGCCGCATACTATCAGGCCCTGTTTGCCAAAGTCTTCGAAACTGAAGAATGGCAAAAATACAGGACTGACAAGAGTCTGTATGGTGATTTCCTGACCGGTGATGCGCTGAAGGATTACTGGATGACCGAACGGTCCATTCACGAAACCATGTTAAAGGAAATTGGTGAAATCTAAAGAGTGAATCTCACTCAACCCGGGCACTTCGTCATGCGCAAGGCGGAATTGATCATGGCCATTGCGATGGGCATCGCATCAGCCGGGTTGATGTGGAAGAGCGCAGAACTCCCCATCGGCTGGATCCCGCGCGAGGGACCAGGCGGTGGGGCGTTTCCTTTTTGGCTATCTGCCGGAATGCTGATCTGCTGCATATGGATCATCGTTCGCTGGTTTCGCGGTTATTTCAGGTTTCATGGTGAAACGCCGTATATGGACCGGGAAACGCTCCTTGTTTTTCTGACCGGCGCGCTTTCCCTGACCGTTATGGTCGGCTCAATCTACCTGATTGGAGTCTATGGTGCGGTACCATTGCTGCTGATTTTCTATATGAGATTCATCGGCCGCCACCCGTGGTCCCTGACTGCGACGCTGGCCGTCGTGTTTCCGATCGTGACATTTTTCTTTTTTGAAATCATTCTCACGATTACACTTCCGAAAGGCTTGACCGAACCCCTGTTCTACCCGCTTTACGATATCTTCCTGTAAGGGTAACGGCAATTGGAAATCATTAATCATCTGTTTGATGGCTTTTTGATCGCGTTCGAGCCACTGAACCTGATTCTGATTGTCGTTGGCGTCACGGTTGGGCTGTTCATCGGCGCAATGCCGGGTCTCGGCTCAGTTAACGGCGTGGCTATTTTATTGCCCATGACTTTTCTGGTGCCCCCGACATCGGCTGTCATCTTCCTCGGAGCGATTTATTACGGCGCGATGTACGGCGGCGCCATCAGCTCAATCATGCTGGGTATTCCCGGTGCTTCAACAGCAGTCGCAACAACATTTGACGGGCGGCCGATGGCCCGCTCCGGACAGGCTGATGCCGCACTAATCGCGGCGGCAACCGCATCGTTTGTCGGCGGTACGCTGTCGGTGGTCCTGTTTACCATGTTCGCGCCGCCGCTGGCTAAAGTTGCCCTGGCATTCGGCTCGCCGGAAGAGTTTGCACTAATGCTGCTTGCCTTTGCAACATTCATCGGGCTTGGCGGAGACGATATTCCGAAAACATTTTTTTCGATTTTCATTGGCCTGGTACTCAGTGCAGTCGGTCTCGACATCGTCAGCGGCGAGCCGCGCCTGATATTTTTTGATATTCCGGGTTTCTTTCACGGGGTAAACTTTCTGGTGCTCGCGATCGGAATTTACGGCATCGGTGAGATTCTGTGGACACTTGAAACCAACAAGGGCGAGGTTGAGGTGTCCCGCCTGGATCTGACGTTCAAGAAGTTCGTTGCCAATATGATTCGGCTCAAAGAGACGATCGTCACGATGCTTATGGGCTCGTTTCTCGGCTTTTTTGTTGGCATACTGCCAGCAGCCGGTGCAACACCCGGGTCCTTGATGGCATACGGCGTGGCCAAAACAATGGACCGGAATCCGGAAACCTTCGGCAAAGGAAACATCAAGGGTGTTGCAGCCCCTGAATCGGCCAACAACGCGGCCAGCACCGGGTCCATGCTGCCGATGCTCACGCTGGGTATTCCAGGCTCCCCAACGACTGCCATTCTACTCGGCGGGATGGTCATCTGGGGCCTTGAACCCGGTCCCCGACTGTTTACCGACCAGACTGAGTTTGTATGGGGTCTGATTGCCAGCCTGTATGCGGCCAATCTGCTGTCGCTGCTGGTAAACCTGGCGTTCATCCCCGCATTCATTTGGGTACTCAGAATTCCATTTACAATTCTCGCACCGATTATCTTCATTCTGTGTATCGTCGGTGGCTATGCACCGACCCAGGACATGCACGATGTCTGGCTGATGCTGCTGTTCGGCGTTGTCGGCTACCTGATGCGTAAACTCGACTACCCAATGGCCCCGACTGTACTGGCGATCGTACTGGGTCCGCTCGCGGAAACTTCGCTGCGCCAGTCGCTGCTGATTTCACATGGCTCGGCGGCAATTTTTGTCGAACGGCCAATCGCTGCAGCGATCATGGCATGCGCCCTGATACTGCTTTTCCTGCCACTTTTGAAGTTTTTTGTCGGCAAACGCAAAAAGTGAAGCTCGTATACCCATTCGCTCTGCCATCGTCTCTTGACCACAACCACCGCTCAGTTCAAACACCTGTTTACGCCCGTCGATCTCGGCCACAAAACGCTCAAGCATCGACTTAATTTTGGCGCGCACACCGCCAACATGTCGAACGACGGGCTGCCGTCTGAACGGCATCATGGATATTACCTGGAGCGGGCAATCGGCGGGGCAGCCATGATCGTCGTTGAACCGGTGCCAGTTCATGGACCGGCTGTTTTGACGCGGGGCAACTTTCGACACAGCGACGATTCCGTCATTCCACATTTTCGCAAGATCACAGACAGCTGCCACGAGTACGGAACGGTCATGATTCAGCAACTGTATCACGTCGGCCAGCACGGTGACTGGGACAATTCGTTCCTGCCAAACTGGTCGCCTTCCGGTCTGCCTTCAATGCATGATCATGACGCCAGTATGGCAATGTCGATTCAGCAGATTGATGAAGTCATCGATGCATTCACCGCAGCCGCGGTGCGCGCCCAGCGCGCCGGCTTTGACGGTTGCGAATTGATGGCTGCATACAACGCGATCATTGAACAGTTCTGGTCGACCTTTACCAATCGCCGCGACGATCACTACGGTGGTTCATTCGAAAAGCGGATGAATTTTTCAGTCCGATTGCTCGACGCGATCCGTCAGGCTGTCGGTCCGGATTTCATCATTGGCATTTGCACCAGTTATGATCCGGTCGTGCCAGATGTTCTGCCACTGGAGATGATGCAGGAGATTGCCAGCTACCACGATGCGCGCGGACTCATGGATTATGTCACGGTCGGCACAGGCGGCTACTACAACTATACGATGATCATTCCAGTTGCCCTGCACGAGGATCAGTTCGGGGTGCCTTTTGCAGCAAAAATCCGCACCGCTGTAAAGCACGCCAAAGTACAGGCCGAGAGTCATATCCGCACGCCTGACGCGGCCGACTATGCGATTGGCTCAGGTGCGGCAGATATGGTCAGCATTGTACGCGGGCAGATCGCCGATCCGCATCTGGCGAATAAAGCCATGCAGGGACGGCCGCAAGACATTCGACCCTGTCTTTCCTGTAACCAGATGTGCTGGGGCCGGCGGGCCAGGGACTACTGGATCAGTTGCCTGATCAACCCGTCGGCCGGGCGCGAATTTGAGTGGGGCGGCGACCGTTTTACCCGCGCTGAAGTGCCGCGCAACGTCCTGGTTGTCGGTGGCGGGCCGGCCGGCTGTGAAGCCGCACGCGTCGCAGCCGAGCGCGGACACGAGGTTGCGCTGGTTGAAGCATCCGGTCAGCTTGGCGGGCAATTTCGGCTGGCCGGGTTACAGCCTCGCCGCGCGCAGATTCTGGACTACATTGACTGGTTTGAACGACAATTGCACAAACTGGGCGTAGACCTTAGGCTCAATACCCCGTTTTTTACCGAAGACATCATTGCGTTCAATGCAGATGTCGTCATCCTCGCGACGGGATCAATGCCCTCCGAGAACGGTTTTCAGCGCGGCATTCCAACCTCGGAAACCTTGCCTGGCATCACGCGTGACAATGTCTGGTACGCTGAAGATGTCATGAATCGATCCGCACGACTGGGTCAGTCAGTACTGCTGCTCGACGATGTCGGTACCTGGAAAGGGGTCGGCACTGCACTTTATCTGGCCGACAAGCAGCACCAGGTGTCGATCGTTACGCCCTACCCGGTCGTCGGACGAGAATTGGTCCGCACCGGGGCAGACCTCGCAGTGCGGGAAACACTGCGCCGGGCAGGCACGCGCTTCTTTTGTGAATCGGTGGTTTCTGAATGGCGCACAGACCACGCCCTGATTATGGATTTGCTGGATGGTACGATTACACAAGAGCCCTTTGACAGCCTGGTACTCGCAACCGTGAACGTCCCGGTAAACGATATCGAACTCGAACTTCTTCAGCGCGAACCCGACTTTGAAGTGCACGTAATTGGCGACTCCCTGTCGCCGAGACAAGCACCCGCCGCAACCTATGAAGGCCGCAAAATCGCCTTAGCACTGTAATTCGGAACCGCTGCCGCTCCGAAACTTGGGCCGTACGAGTAAGCCTTACTCAGTGTAATCGACTGGCAAGGCGATGATTTTTACTTTGATGGTAGTACCAGGACGAGTCGGTGTTGTGGCTCGAAACACGTGCCCGGCATATTCGTAAGCAACGTTGTAGCCGTCCAGCCGCTGTGTTTCGACCTCTCTTTCGATCGTAGTACAACGCACCTCGGTCTTTATGCTACCTTTACCTGCCGCCTGTTTTTTCTCAATGTCACTGGCGATTGAGGCGCCTAAAAGCGCGCCGATAGTAACACTTGCCTTGCTATCGTCATCGATTTCCTTGCCAATCGCTCCGCCAAGAATTGCGCCCAAAAGCTCAGGGGTGTCTGAACTTGTTGAACCGCCTTGCCGCACCTGAACTTCGCGGCACTCCTTGACAGGTCGGTATTCCTTCATCGTTGTGAATCTTTCAGAGAAACCAATGACATTGGCTTCGACTTCAAAGGTACCGGAATAATCAGCCCACACTGTGCTGTTTAAACTGATGCCTGCGTAAGCGACCACAAGACCGATGACAACACCCAAATATTTTTTCATGATCAATCTCCCTCGATATTGCTGCGGTACGACAAACCGATTCGTCGCATATGAAATTCATTATATAGACCACTCAGATTCTTACCGGAAAAGCACCTGAACGTCTAACCGTATTCTATGATGTTTAGCAAAAATAATCGACCGCGAACACCAGAAAAAATCTTCGCGGACTGATCACCGACTGATTTCACCGCCGCTCAAAGCTCTTGACACTGGCTCCGGGATGGTGCAAATGTCACTTGCACTTCAGATCGTCTTCGAACCCCTGCTCGCTGCCGGGGTACCAACCATTTCCAAATTCAAATCAATCAACCCGTTTCTGGTGAATTGAGATTGCGGCTAAAGTGCGCAGGTCACCGCGAAACTGATTCGTCAATGCCGTCAAACCTGTCTAAGGTGACTGAATCAGTTAACTCAATGCGCTTACGGAACGCGCTCTGAAATCGTCACCGCTACGATATCCTGATCTGTGCCCGGTCGAACAGCCGGCGAGCGCCCAAAATAATCACCGCTTTGCGCCTGCGGCGCGCCGGAAAATGATACCCGCGCAACGATAAAGACCTCTTCAAAGGATGATATTTTGAGGTTCGGGAGCATTGCCATCGAATCATCAAGTTGCACCGTAGTCGGCAAATCCTTGACCTGTTTTTTGAGGACTGCCAGTGGCATTGGCGGACCGTTCAGTGCGCGCGCGAACAAGTACACGGTGTCGTCAGCATCAAGCTGCTCAAGGATCGTCGGTGCTATCGTTGCTTTGACCTGGATAGCTGCACTGGCAGCGCTGTTTTCAGGTGTCGGGCCCGCCTCATCAATCCTCGCAAGTTCCTGATTGGCACTGTCGATCAAGCGCCTGATTTCTCCAAGCATCTGTTCATTGTTGGTGGTCTTTTCGGCCTGCTTCCAAAAATCAAGTGCGCTACGAATGTCGCCGCGCCCACCAGCCGCCAGTCCTGCCAGCCACAGTGCACTGGTGTGCTGCGGTTCCATCCCGAGCGCCTGTTCAATCAATGTTTCCGGATGACCTTCAAGCACGCCGTCGTTCGCCATCGCGAGAGCATCTGCCTCGCGCACCAGGAGGTCTGCGCTGTCGCCTTCGAGCTCGCGCACCTTCCTGTATGCACCCGCGGCTTCGGCAAAGCGCTGCTGCGCGATAAACAGCTGTGCCAGCGTATTCCAACCCAGCGCATCCTCGGGATTGACCGCCAAATGGCTGAGCAAACGATTGGTTAACTGCTCAAAGCTTTGCGACTCATCGCCTGTCTGTACACCGGTTGGCGGGCTTTCGACTGATGCAACCTTGCTGGCAGGTGAAATTGAAACGCCGCCTGGCTCGCCCACCGCCAGATACAGGAGCCCCGCACCGGTCGGAATGAGCGCGGCGATGGCAATCACTGCCCAGCGCAATGAACCTGTTTGTTCACCCGCGGCCGGTACCTCATTCGGCCCTTCCAGACCTCCAACATCAGCGATAAGATCACGCTCGATCTCGTCGCGATACTGTGTCGCATCTGCCGGGCTGATTTCACCCGCGTTTTGCCTTTGCTGCAACTCGTTTAGCCGCTGCTTCGCAACCTCTACGTTTTTCGCGTGACGATTTGAGCGTATTGTGTTTGGTGCTCGCAGTATTGACCACGCAATGATCCCGACTGCCAGGGCTGTCAGCAGCAATGCTATCAGGTAGAAAATAACAGACATTGGATAGGGCTGACGCGACTATTCGTCCAGCATCTGCTGTGCTTTTTGTCGCTCGGCGTAGCTGAGCACCGGCACCTCGCGATTTCGCGACCGGCGCGCATATACAAAGAATGTGACAATTGCCAGCGACAGAAAAATCAGCGGCCCAAACCACAAAAGGTAGGTTGTTGACTTGAGCGGCGGTCTGTACATGACGAAATCGCCGTAGCGCTCAACCATGTAGTCGACAATTTCCTGATCAGAGTTTCCGCCGCGAATCATTTTATAAGTGCGCTCGCGCAAGTCTCGTGCCAATGCGGCATTCGAATCGGCAAGATTCTGATTTTGACAGACCATGCAGCGAAGCTCGTCGATGAGTGCTGTATAACGCTGCTCCTCGGCGGCACTGTCAAAGTCCAGCACCTCTACGGTTGCAGCCATGCACGGCTGAAGCACCAGTGCCAGCAGCAAAAATCCGCCCGTCAGCACTTTCATCTTTACGACTGCCTCCTGCTCTCGTCCCAAAGCGGCAAGATTTTCGTCTCCGCGACTTCAGGCGTAATCGGGCCAATATGCTTGTAGCGAATAACGCCACCCGAGTCAACAACAAAGGTTTCCGGCACACCATAAACGCCCCAGTCGATTGCGGCATCTCCATTGCGGTCGACTACAGTAACAAAATATGGATTGCCCCAGTCTCTTAACCACTTTTTCGCTTGCCCCGGCTCATCCTTGTAGTTCAAGCCGGCAATCGGAACGCCGCGCTCAGCAAGCTCTACCAAAATTGCGTGTTCGTCGCGGCAGGCAACACACCAGCTTGCCCAGACGTTCAGCACCCAGAATCCACCGCTCAGCTGGGCGGTACTGAGTGTGGTGGTCTCTTGACCCAGAACCGGCAGCTCAAACTCAGGTGCTTGCTTGCCAACGAGGGGGGACGGCACCAGGGTTGAATCAAGTCTTAACCCCGCAGCAAAAAAACCCGCAACCGCAACAAAAGCGATAAATGGGATCAGAAACTTTGGCCGTGCGACAAACTGTCGTACGCGCATCACAATTCAGCAGCGGCATTGGCCGGAACAACGCGTCTGCGAATCCGGCTTGAACTCAGCAGCCGCTGATCGGTTGCCGCTAAAAACCCGCCGAGTGCCATAAATATCGCCCCTAGCCAAATCCAGCGCACAAACGGCTTGACGTGAACTCTCACACTCCAGGCACCAGAGTCTCCGAGCGGCTCGCCGAGCGAGACATACAGGTCGCGAAATATCCCGGCCTGAATCCCCGCTTCGGTCATGGGTTCAGCCTGAATCGGGTAGTAGCGCTTTTCCGGATAAACCGTCGCCACAACCCGTTCACCACGACTGGCACTGACTGTTCCCATCATTGAGATGTAATTGTGAACCGGTCTTTGCTGGACGCCTTGAAATTTAAATGTAATCCCGCCGAGCTCGTAGCTGTCGCCGGGTGCCATTTTCAAATCCTTTTCCTGCTCGTAAAGACTGACCATCGTCACGCCAACAACAAAGACCGCGATGCCGAGATGTGCGATGGACATACCCCAGACTCCGCGCGGCTGACTGATCAGGGCGCGAATCTTGTCTTTTCTGTTCCGGACCCGATCATACATGCCATAGAGCGTTGACGTCGCAGTCCATAGTGCCAGGGTCAAACCAAGTGCGGCCAGCCATTGATAAGAGTCAGAACTGATTAGCGGCAAGGTGCATCCCAAACCAACACTGATCGCCACAAGTGGCCATAGTTTGCCCATTAGTCTGGCAAGCCGGTCGCGTTTCCAGCGCGTCATAGCCCCGATGCCGACCAGTGCCGCGACCGGTAAAGTCAAGGGGATAAAGACTGCATTGAAATACGGCGGCCCGACCGATACCTTACCAAGACCCAGTGCATCCAGAAACAGCGGATACAGGGTGCCGAGCAAAATTGTCGCGGCCGCTGTGACCATGAACACATTGTTCATCAGCAGCCCCACCT
Organism: Gammaproteobacteria bacterium; assembly: GCA_022824665.1. Lineage (GTDB taxonomy): Bacteria > Pseudomonadota > Gammaproteobacteria > Arenicellales > JAJDZL01 > JAJDZL01. The sequence goes on from JAJDZL010000218.1 coordinate 20,423, forward strand.
CTCTGGATACAAGCGAATAACTGCCAGTGGCCTGTATGCTCGGCGCACGCACGGCATAGATGGCCAAAGACGTGCCGATCACCAGGCAAATGAGTATCAGCAGGAATATGCCGCGACTCGGGTCAGTTGCGAAGGTGTGAACCGATGTCAACACGCCGGAGCGCACCAGAAAAGCACCAATCAGACTCAGCGAAAAGGCCAGCATAGCCAGCAGCACGGTCCATGACTTGAAAAGACCGCGCTTTTCGGTCGCCGAAAGTGAATGAATCAGCGCGGTACCCACAAGCCAGGGCATAAAGGACGCATTTTCGACCGGGTCCCAAAACCACCAGCCACCCCAGCCAAGCTCATAGTATGCCCACCAGCTGCCAAGCGCGATGCCAAGCGTCAGTGAAACCCAGGCGAGGTTGGTCCACGGTTTTGACCAGCGCGCCCATGCTGCATCCAGCCGCCCGCTCACCAGCGCCGCAACAGCAAACGCGAATGCCACCGAGAACCCGACATATCCCATGTAGAGCATCGGCGGGTGAAAGACCAAACCCGGATCCTGTAGCAGAGGATTCAGATCCCGCCCCTCAGCCGCGGCCGGAATAATGCGGTTAAAAGGGTTTGAAGTGAGGATTAAAAAAAGCAAAAAACCAATGCTGACGGTACCCAGTACGGACAGCACTCTGGCTAAAAAATCATCGGGGACTTCACTGCTAAACCAGGAAAGCGCTGCAGTCCAGCCGGCCAGCATCAATACCCAAAGCAGCAGTGAACCTTCGTGAGCACCCCAAACCGCAGCGATGCGGTACATCAGCGGCAGTGCGGTATTAGAATTCTGTACCACGTACTTCACTCAAAAGTCGTGCACAACAAATGAATAGGCCAGACAAATGATCGCAATGAACAGGAACAGGAACTGTCCCCTGGCCGCGAATTTTGTGCCGGCATACAGTGCAGGCTGTCGCAGGAATTTACCTGAGATCGGCAGTACAGTCTGCGCGATGGCCAGGCAAAGGGCAAGCGCCATGCAGAATTGACCAATTTCCGGAATCATGGATTAAACTCGCTAATCGTTTATTCAGCTTGCAGTGTTTTTGCCGCGTTCAGTGCGTCTGCAACTTCCGGTGGCATATAGTTCTCATCGTGTTTGGCCAGCACTTCTGTTGCTTCGAAAACGCCGTCCGTGTTCAATTTACCCTTGACTACCACACCCTGACCATCGCGAAACAGATCCGGCAAAATCCCCGAATACTGAATCGGGACCGAGTGCAAGGTATCGGTCACGTCGAATCTGACTGTCAGGCTATCATCAGGTCTGATGACGCTGCCTTCGACCACCAGGCCTCCGACTCGAAATGGTTTGCCAACCGGAGCTTCGCCCGCATTGACCTCGCTGGGACTGACGAAGTACAGCAGATTACTTTGAAACGCGTTGAGTGCAAGTACCAGCGCGATGGTTGTGCCAGCCACAATCAGACCAGCCATACCCAGTCTGCGGGCTCTTCTTGGAGTCATACTACGGTCGCAAAAATGATTCTGATGAACAGTTTCAATTTTACTCTGAAGACGCGCAAATCTGCAATTTATGGGTCTTTGTAAAAATAATCGAACGAATTGTGCTGTAAATCCTGCTGAAAACCGACCTCGACCAGAACCTGCCACCCACCCGGTCTGCAGGGTTTCAGCCAGGAATTAATCAGGAGTTGTAGAAAAAATTGACCATCAGGACTACAACGGCCAGAAATGCGAAAGTCATAAACCAGCCGGCCCGCATAAAGTCAACGACCCGGTACCCGCCCGGTGCCTGAATCAGCGCATTGACCTGGTGAGTCGGAATCAGAAAGGAATTTGAGGTGGACAACGCAACTGTCAGTGCAAAAACCGACGGGTTGGCACCGATTTCAACCGCGACATTCATTGCGATCGGCACCAGCAAAATGGTTGCTCCAACATTCGACATCACCAGTGTGAAGACCGTTGCAAGGATGCCAAACGCAATCAGATACACGTAGTCTGGCACACCAAAGAGCAAATGCACAAACTGCTGGGCAATCCAAAGCGCGGTGCCCGTGTTTTCCACTGCGATCCCCAGGGGGATTAGACTGGCAAGAAGAAATACGCTTTGCCAGCCGATTGAGCGGTATGCTTCTTCAATTTTGATCACGCCGGCGATGATCATTAGCAGCGCACCGGTGATCAGTGCTGCAGACAGCCTAAGGTCGGTCAGCAGTACAAGTGCCAGAGTTATGGCAAAGATCAGCACCGCGTGTTTCACCTTCTCCGGCCGCTCATCTTCTCTCGGAAAGTCTGTTGCAGCAACGAATTGCAAGGTGCTGACAAAATTTGCGAGATCCCGCCAAAGGCTGTGAACAATCAACGTGTCTCCCGCGCGCATCGGCACATCGATCAGATTTTCACGAATCGGCTTTTCATCCCGATAAAGCGCCAGCAGCGTCACCCGGTAGTTTCTGCGATAGCCAAGATCGTCCATCGTCTGGCCGATTGACGTGGAAGATGGCGGTATGACAACCTCGGCAATGCCTGAAGACGTCGGATTGAATGCTTCCTGAAACACCCGAATTTCGTCTTTCAGATCCAGGTGGTAGAGCTCAGCATTCTTGACAATCTGTTCGTAGCGCCCCATGATTGCAATATCACAGTTTGCCCTAATTTCCGTACTGCGGGCCGGTTCAATCACCACGTTGCCTTCAGTGTTGATCGCGATGATCCGCTCGTCGTAACCACCCTCATCTTCCAGCTCTCCGATGGTTTTCCCGATAATACTGCTATCGCTTCTGACTGACAGTTCATAAATCTGCCCGGTAATTCCATACATGTCCTTAACGTAGGACGCTACTGCACCGGTTTCGAGTGTCTTGCTGGTCCCAACCGGCAGCACATACTTCGCAGCAAAAAAGAAATAAGCAACACCAAGCGCCAGCAGCACAAGTCCGATCGGAGTTACCGAAAACAATGTGAAATTCTCCAGCTCCTGCGCATGCGCAGGCAACTGTACATTTGCGTTGTCGATCAGATCATTGAGTAATATCAGCGGACTCGATCCCACCATGGTCAAGGTACCACCCAGAATCGCGCAATAACCCATTGGCATCAATAGCCGCGACGGTGATACACCGCTGCGTTTGGATATGCGGTCAGCCACCGGCAGGAACAATGCGGCCGCGCCGATATTCTGCATGAATCCGGAAATGATCCCGACGGTGCCTGAGATCAGCACCATGACACGCCGTTCCGTATTGCCCGCAATGCGTAAAATCCGGCCGGCTAAAAGATTCAGCACACCCGTCTTATCCAAGCCGGCACCGAGAATCATCACGGCAATAATCGACATCACCGCATTACTGGAGAAACCATCAAACAGATCTTTGGCAGGAACCAGTCCTGGATATTCAGGAATCAGGCTGGTCAATCCAATCAGCACCATGATCAGCACTGCGACAACGTCCACTCGATAGACATCTGCAGCAAACATTACGATTGTCAGCAGTAATATCCCGATCACCGCGATCATCTCTGTGGTCAGTGGAATCGTTTCTGCCATGAATCTTCTGCGTGAGGATGAAGTATCAGAATAGTCCTGCCAGATTAGCTGATTGAAGATTCCTTAAGCCTGCCTCTAGAAACCGGCAAGCAGACTTGAGATCATTCTTCGCACTGCACTTGCCAGCGACGGCCGACGACGACCGTGATGCTCAGATTCTCTGTTTTTGGATAAAAATATCCGATGTCTCGCCCGATCAGGCGAGCCAGAAGATGACGAACGCAATTTAAGCCCAGTCGACACTTTGGGCAATTACGAACTAGGTTTATTCATAGAGATCGAATTTCAACGATAGAGGATGGAACCAACGGCGACACAAAGGAAACCTGGACTTGCGTCACGCGCAACCACGACTGATTTTTTCAGCAAATCGTCTCTTTGCATCCTAAAGGAGGAGTGCTGTTGATTCTAATTTGAATGGCACGCTGGCAACCACATTGGTTACTAGTCTAATGCGTTCACTGTTATTAAGTTATTCAAACAGTTACTGTCGAAAATGGATTGTTTCGCCCGCTCGAAGCAAGTCGATGCCAAGCGACATTATTTGTTTTTTTATTTTATACGATAAGCAGGATTTTGACTTGGAAAAGTTTTTCAAATTAACTGCCTGAAAGTTGCGCGATGGCCGAACCTCACTCGGAGCAGCCGGTGAAGTGTGCTGAAAAATTCGGTTTGCGATAAAATGCTTTGTACCAGCATCCACTTATTGCCAGTGAGTATCACAAATGAAGTTGAACATCGCATGCATTCAAAACTGCGCGACTGACGACCTGAATCAGAATATTCGGGATGCCAGCGAGCTCGCTCGGCAGGCCCGTGATGATGGTGCGGAGCTTATCTGTACAGCGGAATTTTTCTCCTATCTGAATCTCGACGAGCGGGGATTGGACGTTGCACCGTTTGCGGAGAATACCCACCCTACTGTGGCAGCTTTTCGATCACTCTCACAAGAGCTCAACGTGTGGATGCTGCTTGGCTCAATCGCAGTATATGATTCGCAGGGCAAAAAACGCAACCGCTCCGTCGTCATCGATCCAGACGGCGAAATTGTTTCTCGCTATGACAAAATTCACATGTTTGACGTGAACCTGCCAAATGGCGAGGTGTATCGTGAGTCAGACGTATTCAACCCGGGAGAACAGGCAGTTACCGTCGACTTACCATGGGGCGTCATGGGTCTCACGGTCTGCTATGATTTAAGGTTCCCGCACCTGTACCGCACCCTGGCGCATGCCGGTGCCTCAATCCTGGCGGTGCCGGCTGCATTTACCCGAACAACCGGACAGGCGCATTGGCATGTGATGTTGAGAAGCCGTGCAATTGAAACGGGCTGCTTCGTCGTCGCACCGTGTCAGTTCGGCGATCATGGCAAGGCTAAGACCTACGGCCATTCGCTCATTATTGACCCTTGGGGACGCATTCTTGCAGATGGTGAGGAAGCACGCGGATATATAATTTCCGAGGTCGATCTGGATGAGGTGAAAAAAGCCCGTCAAATGATTCCGGCACTGGAACACGACCGGGATTACACGCTGGCAGTTGCCGCCGAGCCGCCGCCGCTTCGCCAGGTATCCTGATATCTATCAGTCAAAGCCAACACCAAGAGTCAAAAATAATGAGTGAAGCCGTCTTAATTACACTGATCGTATTGCCTATCGCGGTCAGCATTGTCATCATGCTGATGTTTCGCGGCAAGGGCCCCTCTACGGTTGATCAGGACGACCATTAACCAAATTTTGAGCGGTTGAACTGATGCAGGCTTGAATAGTCTGCGTGTGCTGACAATTTGGTTGGCTTTACGTTGCGGCTGATTGACCTTAAGCCGGCAAGCTTCCAACAGTGCGGAAATGGGCTTTGTCTTAAATTTCATTCTTCTCGTATTTGCCCAGAACAAATTTTCAACCAATCACGAACATACCTCGAAACAGTCTGGGTCGAGGGACACATCGCGAAGTGGCCGCAAAGATCAACATTACACTTCGTTCATTGATATCACTACTCGACCCTGAATCTGACCCGCCGCCAGCCGTTCAAATGCGTCATTGATGCGAACAAACGGTACCGACTCGACGACGCTTTTGACCAGTCCGCTGCTCGCGAGTGTCATCAATTGACGCAACTCCTGGCGCGTGCCATCCGCACTGCCAAGAATTCTGAGGCCATTTTCGATGACTTCAGCCGCATTGAACGACAGGTCCCGGTGTGGCAGCGAAACGAGAACAAGCCGACTGCGCGCCCTGGCGCTGGTGATCATCTGTCGCCAGCTGTCCGGAGAAGGTGCGAAATTAAAACTGGCATCAGCCCCGCCCAATTGCACAATTCGATCGCTTGCATTGTCGTCTGCTGGAATCGCAAAATCCGCGCCCAAAGACCGTGCGTGCTCGAGCTTATTTTCGGCCAGATCTACGGCGACAACACGGCCACCCGCCAGTTTAGCGAACTGAATGGCATATGAACCCAGGCCGCCAACTCCGAAAATTACCACCAATTCCCCGGGTTCAATGACAGCTTTTCGAATCGCACTATACGCGGCAACTCCTGCACACATCAAAGGTGCCGCTCTGACAATATCCAGTCCCGCAGGGATCACGGTCGCCCAGTCAGCCCGCAGTACCGCGAATTCGGCAAAACAACCCGCGACATCAACGCCGGTACATGCCACGTTCGCGCAGTGCGTTTCATGCCCCGTCAGGCACTCCCGACAGGTCCCGCAAGTGCCATATACATAGCCTACGCCAACCCGCATGCCCGATTTCAAATTGGCAACCCCTTCTCCGAGTTTCACAATGGTACCGATGCCCTCGTGACCCAGCGTGGCAGGAAGATTCGTCAAGGGGTGCTCGCCAAGCCAGAAATGCAAATCCGAATGACAAAGACCACAGGCTTCAATCTTCACCAGTATTTCGCCCGGCCCCGGTTCCGGCACTGGTACATCGACAATCTCGAGTGGTGCCTGTGGCGCCACCATTCGCGCAGTTTTCATGTATTCAGTCATTGTTTTCCCGTGTCTGTTGATTCCTACACTGTATGCATCGCCTGTTCGACCTCGCGATGCAGGTTTGCCATAATTCGACGCTTAAGCGCAATGAATTGCGGGCTGGTTACGATTTCGTAATGCCGCGGCCGTTTCAGGTCGACTTCAACCGTGTCAATAATGCGACCCGGTCTCTTTGACATCACGTGCACAACATCGCCGAGGTACACAGCTTCATCAATATCGTGCGTAATAAACAAGACTGTCTTTTGCTCTCGTTCCCAAATGCTGAGGAGCAATTCCTGCATGATCGTACGAGTCTGACTGTCAAGTGCACCGAACGGCTCATCCATTAACAGAACCTCAGGATCATTGGCCAGCGCGCGTGCGATCGCGGCGCGTTGCTGCATGCCACCGGAGAGCTGGCTCGAATAGGCGTCCTCAAAGCCCTCCAAACCGACCGCCCGAATATAGTGCCCGGCGCGTTTGGAGCACTCAGCCTGTGAGATGTTGCGAAGCGAAAGCCCGAACTCAACGTTCTTTCTGACCGTCAGCCAGGGAAACAGCGAATAGTTCTGAAATACCATACCGCGGTCCGCGCCCGGCTCCGAAATCAGCTCGCCATCAATAAAACAGCCGCCTTCAGAAACCTCCGTCAGGCCGGCTACCAAATGTAGCAGACTTGATTTGCCGCATCCCGAAGGTCCGACGATTGCAGCAAACTGTTTCTCCGGGATTTCCAGGGAAAGGTTTTGCAATGCAGTTACAGTTCCGACCCGACCCGTCGTGAAATGCAGGGAGACATTCTTGATTGATACCTGCCCCATCGGACAAACTACTGCTCCGCCTACTGAATGACTGTCCACGGCAACAGCCAGCGCTTCGCCAGTTTGAACACCTGATCAGTTACCAGCCCAAGAATCCCAATGGTAAAGATGCCAACGAATATAGTCGCCGGATGAAGTCCGCGCATCGCCTGCAAAATCATGTAGCCGAGTCCCGCCGAGGCGGCAACAAGTTCTGCTACAACCAGAAACGTCCAGGCCCAACCCATGGTTACCCTGAGGGTATCCATCACGCCTGGTAAAGTTGCCGGCAGCATCACTCGAGTAATTACCTGCCAGCGATTGACGCCCAGGGTATATGAAACCCTGTAAAGATCATCAGACACATTAGCAGATACATCGGCACAAAGCACGATTTGCTGAAAAAAAGTACCGAGAAAAATGACTGCAATTTTCTCCTCTATACCGATGCCAATCCATAAAATCAAAAGCGGAATAAGTGCGGTCACTGGCAAATAACGCATAAAGTTGACCAGCGGTTCAATGGCTGCGGCAACAATTCGGAAACTGCCCATGAATATTCCAAGCGGCACCGCGATGATTGAGGAGAGAAAAAAACCGATATAGATTTCGGTCAGGCTGACCTGCATGTGCTCAAACAATGAGCCGTTGGCAATTACCTTGACAAACGCAGCCCATACTTCGTCCGGTCGCGGCAAAAACGTACCGCTGACCAGCTGCAGGTAGCTCATCATGCACCAGGCCAGCAGCACTGACCCGGATACCACCGCGCCAACGCCGATTTCTATGGAGCGAGGGATCGGCTTTTTGGGTGTAAAAAGCCGAGTCACTCGCATTTAATCCCTTGAATTATGAGAATTAACCTTAGTTCAAATAATCGGTTGTGAGCACATCTGCTGCACTCAGACCTTCAACCTGGACTTTATCGAATCCAGACCATATCGTAATCGCATCGTTCAAGGTGCTGTGCAGCTGACCGGGTGCATCAGCACTGCCGAACATCTCCATATTTCGATTGACATCAAGATATTCGACACCGGTTACCACCGCTTCAAACTCGGCTGGATCAGACAGCCAGCCGCCAACTCCGTCGGCCATAATCTGATATCCTTCAGCGGGGTTTTCAGCCAGAAATTCCAGTGCTCTTTGCCAGCCTCTTACGAAAGCTTTCAATTTATCACCGTGCTGATCAACTGTACTCTGAGTTGCGGCAACTACATCAACAATCAAGCCCGGTTTTTGTGAGCTGTCCACGAGCCGATGTCCATGTTCGGTCTGCTCACCCTGAGTAAGGTGCGGTTCCCAGGTAACCGCGGCATCGACGCGTCCCGCGACAAAAGCCGCACCAGCGTCGGTCGCGGTCATGTTGACCATCTCAATGTCATCTTGAGTCAAGCCTGCTTCGAGCAAAAGAGCATTGATAAAGAACTGCGAAACCGAACCCTCTTCAAAGGCGACCTTATGCCCTTTCAGATCTCCTACGGTCGCAATGTCACTATTCGAAACGACACCATCACCGCCATTTGAGTTATCGACGGCAAGAAAATACTTAACCGGTGTACCTGGCTTCATATAGATTGGAAATTCATCCGCAGTTGACGCCACAAGATCAACCTGACCGGCCATCAGTGCGCCCATTTTCAGCGGCGTATTTTCCATAATTCTTAACTCTATCGTGACGCCTTCCTCCTCAAAGAACCCCTTGTCTCGGGCGATATAGAAAGGACCATAGCCAACCCACGTCGAGTGAGCAAGCGTCAATGAATCTGCACGAATTTCGAAGGAAAAACTGAACAGTGTTGCTGCCAGTGCAACGTATGCTACTTTTTTAAAAATTTTCATAACCAGCCTCGTCTTAAGACTTTAAGTCAAACCGATACAAGCTGACAGAATTACCGAAACCAAAACGATTATTCTCTGACATCCATATCAGTTTGATTTCATGGGTGAAATAGACAGCACTAAATTTCTCGTTACAGGTAGCCCATGACTTCGCTCTTTAGACAAACGTCAGCACGCGAGTCCCGGAAAATTCAAGCTGTTTTGAACTAATTGTAGACGATATCTGTGCAGGGTCAGATAAATCGATGCTGCACTCAACAGTAGCGAAGGAATATCCCGGCGCGCAACTTGGGTTCAAACCAGGTGGATTTCGGTGGCATCACGCGACTGGCATCAGCCACATCCATAACCTCCTGCATCGTCGTGTCGATACAGGCAAATCCCAGCCGCCAGCCTGAATTGCACCGGTCCATCAAACCGCGAATGCCTTCCACCCCGGGCAGGTAGCTCAGACGTGCGTCGGAGCGTGCATCGTGTATTCCCAGAATTTTTGACAGAACCTGCTCTTGCAAAACGGCAACATCCAATGAACCGACCGGGTCTTGAGTGGGGATCATTGCTGCCGGAATTTCCAGTCGAAACGCCTTGTCATCTACGATCATCGTTATCAGGCGAGCGCGCTCGGGCAACAGTTTTTCAGCATGCTGAGTGCTGATCTGCTCAGTTGCAATACCGGCATTTTGGAGCGCGTCAATCAGCTCAGCAACACTTAATCGGCCCAAGTCGCGTACGCAGCGAAAATATGAATAGATTCGCAATTGGCTTTTCGGGAAAAGCGCGACCAGTAGCTGTCTGCCCGCACCGCGCCGGCTGCTGTCAGCACCGGAGCCGTCTGCATTTTGCGCAACGCGTGCCCCCGACGCGCAGCGGTGGTGCCCATCTGTGAGATAGGTATATTCGATCTGACTGAACCCTGACTCAAGCTGCGCCGAGATTGCGCGGTCAGCAACGCGCCAAACCGTCTGCTCCACGTCATCCCAGGCACTGAATTGCAAATGAGGGGCGCTTTGCTTGGCCTGGGCAATTGCCGCATCGATATCGTCCCGGTCCGGGTAGGCAATGCAAATCGGACTCGATGTCACACCGACAGTCTGCTGATAGTACGTCAGCATGTTTTCCTTTTCGAGCTGCGTATCCTCGTGTTTTTTCAGGCGACCGCTGGTATAGTCGTCAACAGGAATATTGGCAATTACACCGGTTTGCTCGTGTCTGTCCGAGCGCAGGCGGTATAGGTAATAGGCCGGTGCCGGCGTCGCAAGAAACGCACCGCTTTGCAATAACCGATTGAGATGCAACTGGTTATGCTGCAGTATTTCTTTGAGGTCAGGACCCGAATTGTCAAACTCTTCCAGCGTACGCATGACATTGACGTAATTGCCCGGATTCGCCTCGGCAAATTTGCGGCGCTCATCCGGTGTCATTGCATCGTAGGCAGGCGTTACGACCGTACCAACCTCGTCCGGATTAACCAGAAAGCCCTCGAATTTTGCGATCTGAGGCACCAGGGCAACTCCCTTATGGATTCAATTCTATGGGTTTGCAGCGCGAAACTCATCCATGAAGTTCGCCAGTGTTTCAGCACCTTCCATTGGCATTGAGTTGTAGATACTTGCGCGCATTCCGCCAACGCTGCGGTGACCTTGCAGGTTGACGAGACCGATTTTTTTCGCTTCAGTAAGGAATTTCGCTTCCAGCTCAGCGTTGGGTAAGCGGAAAACGACATTCATGCGCGACCTGCTCGGACCAACCACCGGGCAATCATAGTACCCGCCGCTGGCATCAATCGCATCATAAACCAGCCCCGATTTCAAAATGGACATCTGCTCGAAAGCAGGCACCCCGCCGCGCGCCTTGTACCATTTGAGCACCTTTCCGGCAACGTAGATCGGAAATACCGGCGGTGTGTTGAACCGCGAGTCACTGTTATGGTAAGAACGATAATCCAGTGCCGCGGGCAAATCCCGCTTGGACTCGTCCATCAGGGACTTTCGCACAATAACCAAAGCCACTCCCGACGGACCGATGTTCTTTTGGGCACCGCCATAAGCAACATCCATCTGATCCCACGGAATCGACCGGGACAGAAAATCAGATGACATATCGCCAACCAGTGGCACTCCCAGATTCGGCCAGTCCCAGGTTCGAACCCCGCCGATTGTTTCATTGGTCGTAATATGCAGATACTGCGTGTCGGGCTGTAATTTGATTTCTCTGGCATCGGGTGTGCGACAGAATTTTTCCTCGGTTCCATCCCACGCCACATACGTATTGCCGTAGACTTGAGCATCCTTGAGTGCCAGTTTGGCCCAGTGTCCTGAGTTAACGTAAGCAGCGGTTTCGGATTGCGCCAACAGGTTCATCGCCACCATCGCAAACTGCATGGTGGCACCGCCTTGAATCAGCAAGATGCTGAAATCGTCCGGAACCTCTAGCAACTCTCTAAGCAAATTTATTGTTTCGTTGTGCACGGCATCGTACTCGGGGCCGCGATGACTGTGCTCAACGATTGACATTCCAGAGTTCTTGTAATTCACCAATTCTGACTGAGTTTCTTCCAGTACTTCCAGCGGCAGCGTGCAAGGACCGGGACAAAAGTTGTAGACGCGCTGTGTCAACTGACTTCTCCTTTATGTATAGCTTTTGTGCAAATAAGTTTTCTTCGCTCAATTCACGCAATTGAGCCTGATTCCATTTTCGAACGCTTCGACGATATCCAGTACGCCATCTGCGACCGCATTTTGCGCCTGTTCGGTCGAAGCCCCAATGTGATGGGTTCCGTACACATTGGGATGTTTGGCCAGCTCACAATCAAACTCGCAGGCGGCCTGCCCCGGTTCATTCGGATAAACATCGAGCCCGGCCCGCAGCGATTTACTGTCGAGAGCCGCCAGCAGTGCCTGCTCATCAACCACATCACCGCGTGAGGTGTTGATGAGGATCGCGCCGTCTCGCATCCTGGCAAGAATATCCGCATTAATCATATTGCGTGTTGAGTCCGCAGCAGGAACATGAACGGAAACTATGTCGCTTTCGGCGACCAGGTCCTCCAGGCTTGCCACGGTTCTTACACCGAGCTCGGCCATTCGATTCTGCAACGCGGCGGCGCGACCGGGTTTGTGGATCATCAGCACATCAAGACCGAACGCACGCGCCCTTTCAACGACTGCCATCCCGATCGAACCTGCACCAACGATTCCGATGGTACGGCCCATCAGTCCCGCGGCTGCAGAAAACCGTTTCTTGTTCCACTGCCCGCTACGTATTTCCTGAACATTATCAGGAATATTGCGGTCGATCGAAAGCAAAAGTCCCAGCGTGAGTTCTGCAACAGCGATCGCGTTCTTACCCGGCACGTTGCAGACCGCAATACCGCGCTCGGCTGCGAACGCCTTGTCGATTGTATTGGTACCTGCGCCGGCACGAACAATTAACTTAAGGCCGTCAGCCGCCTCAATGGTATCCTTTTGAACCTTGGTGCCGCGCACCACGAGTATGTCATAGCCCAAAATTCGCGCTGGTAAATCGCTGGCCTGCAATTCAGGCTGGTATTGGGTTTCGTGCCCTGAGCGCTGTAACAACTGTAACTGGTTAGCGGGAAATTTATCGGCAAAAAGTATCTGCATCATTATTGGAAACGCGTTATGTATGGGTATGCAGGTGTCGGGAGACGGCACCTGCGGAAAAATCCATTTTTCCAAGGTCATGGAAATGCGAATTATACAAATATTAGTGCAATCTCTTGGCGGCAAACGCGTCAAAAATGTGCAAACTAATTGTTCGCTGAATTACGAGTCAGGCAGGCAATAATCGGAGCATTTAACTACGCTGAGGCCCTGATGTTCCGCTCTTCAGCCTGGGAAAGATAAATGATGGCAAACACAATCATGGCGGAACCGAAAATCGTCCACAAGTCTGGATACTCCTGAAATACCAGCATCCCAATTAGCGCGGCCCAAATTAATCTTGTGCAGTTGACCGGCAGGACGACTGTTGCGTCATACATCTTTAGAGATTTTGTCATGCCAAAATGACCGGTCGTCCAACACAAGCCAATCAATACAGCTTCCACCGTCTGTGCGGGTGTCAAGGGCATCCATACCGGAATAACACAAACAGCTGATGCCAAGACAGTTATCATCAGCGACCATGTCAAAATCACGCCAGGTGATTCGGTACGGGCAAGAACTTTCGCGACGACCAGCGCCAGACCCCAGGCCAGCGAAGCCAGCAATACCGCATAGGCACCCAGCGAGGCTTCAATTAAGCCCGGTCGGAGGATCGCGATGATCCCCAGGAATGTGACAATGATCCCCACCGAGCGGTGTATGTACATCGGTTCACGCAAAATCAGGACTGACAGGATGACAGCAAAAACAATACCGACAAAACTCAGCGAGGTGGCTTCGACAAGTGGTGTCAGGGTCAAGCCAAGGAAGAAGACCAAATTCGCGAAGGCAACGAGCAAGCCTCGAACGATAAGCAGCTTCTTACGCTCAGAGCGAAACACGCGCTGCCTGGTTAACCTTGCAACACCAATCAGGCATATCAAGCCGACAACGCTGCTGATAAAGGTAATTTGAAAACTGTGCACTTCCTGCCCCAAGTGCCTTACCATCGCCTGCATCGTCGCAAGAAACAGCGTTGAGGTCGCCATCAGCACGATTGCCCCGGTAGCTGGCGGAAATCGTTTCACTTGCTTATATTGGATCAGTGAGGGCCAACGACCATCTACGTCGATCAGTTGTGTGTGAAAAGGGCAATTCGGTGGATTTGGAAATTATTCTGCACTTAATAGCAAAGCATCCGGAGCGTTCCAACACACTGCAATTGGCGCGCCGGAAACGGGTGGCACCTGATCGGGTCGCTGTTCGACCAAAAATGGTTTGTCTGCGCCAACATCAACAAAAACATCCAGCAGGTTGCCGGAAAATGTAGAGCGAATGACTTTGCCCGATATTTGGTTGTCAAAATCGTTTGCTTGATCAGGTGAGCCGATGACGAGCTTTTCCGGACGAATGCCGACACACAGTGACTCGGCAGTAATTTTGTTGTCCTTCACCAATATCGAGCGGATTTTTTGGCCATTTAAAATGTCGAGTTCGGCGATGTCACCGGACTTACCCAACAGCGTTGCATCAAGCAGGTTGATGCGACCAACGAAATCAGCGACAAAAGCACTTTGGGGAAAGTTGTAGATGTCCCGTGCTGTACCGACTTGATCAACTTCCCCGTTTCTCATGACAGCAATTCGATCTGACATGTTCATCGCTTCGGTTTGATCATGGGTAACGAATACGGTTGTTATTTTCAGTTCCTGTTGTATACGGCGCAACTCCAGCTGCATGGCTTCTCTGAGTTTAAGGTCGAGTGCACCAAGCGGTTCATCCATGAGCAACACTCTCGGTGGGTAAGCAACAGCCCGTGCGACCGAAATTCGCTGCGCCTGACCGCCACTTAATTCTGCGGGGAATCGGCTTTCGACACCCGGTAAGCGAACCAACTCGAGCAACTCTGTTACTCTGCCATCAATTTTTTCTTTAGGCGTGCGCCGTTCTCTTAAGGGAAAGGCGATATTTTCCTTGATGGTGAGATGAGGGAACAGCGCATAGTCCTGGAAAACCATGCCAATTTCCCGCTTTTGCGGTGGCAGATTGGTGATATCTTCATCGCCAAGCAGGATTTGTCCCTGGTCGGGATTGTTGAATCCCGCGATTAGCCGCAAAGTGGTTGTCTTGCCGCAGCCTGAAGGGCCAAGGAGGGTGATGAATTCACCCTCCTGAATATCTAAGCTGATCGACTTAAGAGCGACAACACTGCCAAACTTCTTGGAAACGTTGCGCAGTACAACGCGTTGTGACATCGCTGGCGATCAAAAAGGTACGTTCTAAGCCTGCCCTACTGTGCGATTGCTCGATTCCACTGGTCAGTCCAGTCCGAGATAATTACTTTCGAGTAGTCAACTCTAAGCTGGTTCGCCACTTTTTCGGGATCGAGTACGATCATTTCCGCGACGAGCGGGTCATCCGCCATCGCTTCAAACACACTTTGATTAACCGGAACCAGACCCGTTTTGGTTGCCATCTTCAATTGGTAATCGGCACTGATGAACTGATTGATGTACCACTGAGCAGCTTCAGCATTTTTACTGTTTTTCATAACACCCCACCAGCCTTCTGATGCGACACCAACGTGATCATCATTAATACGCGGGTGAACCGAGGTTACATTTTGTCCTGCGAGTTTTTTGGTACGCAAACACCACCCGGCATGCACAACTGCTGCAATGATATCGCCCGATTCGAATTGCGCCATCGTTTCGCCACCACGAGCCCAGAACTTCAGCACGTTCATGTCCTTGACCAGGTTCAGCCCTGCTTCGATGTCAGTTTCGTTACCCCCTTCAGCGAACGCTACGCCGGCCAGACCCGGGAGCCCGCCACCTGAATTGATGTCGGGAAACTGCAGCCGTCCGGCAAGTTTCGGATGGACGAGATCGCGGTAGGTTGTGGGTACCGGTATGCTTTCTTCGGCGAATTTATCCTGATGGTAGCAAATGACTTCCTGGGTTTCCCAAGACCCGACAAGGGACTCGTTATAGCGGTTTTCGGCAAGGAACTGGGTATTGGGTATTAAACTCAAGTCCAGTGGCTGGAGCACGTCAAGTTCGTGATAGTCTTTGACCTGCGCGGCAAGAATTTCCACCACGTCAAATGGTGCTTCACCGCGAGCCGCGACGATTTTTGCAAAGTTTGCTGCCGGTGATCCTGTGACAAACTCCACCTTGCCACCTTCTGCTTCAAACTTCGAGACGATATTTTCGACCTGATTTTCCTTCCACAATCCGCCCCAGGTACCAACAAGTAGCGTGACACCATCAAATTGACCTGCCACGGCAGATGATGAAATCAAGATTACGGCTGACAAACCAGCCAAGGTATTTCTAACTGTCTTCAACATTTTCTCATCCCTCTTTCGAATTTTAACTGCATCGAATTGTGGATTCTGAGCTGAAACCACGAATTTAAATCTTTATTGATTAACCCATGTAAAGACGATGCGGTTATTTTTGATTCATGGTTTTTCTTCAAATGTTCATAAAGTTTACAACAAAAACACTTGCACGAAAACTTCGGCGCGGTACGAAATGGTCTTTACAATTCGCGATCATCCCACTCCACGAGAACCGCCGACTTTCAGCAATGCATCAAGTCCGATCACTTTTTGGACCAGCAAGAGCAAGCCCAGGCAGATGATGATGACCAGTGTTGCGGATGCCATTAGGCTCGGTTCGAAATCATTTTCAAGTGCAAAGAAGATTTCGACGGGATAAGTCACAAATCCAGGTGCACTGAGAAAAATTGCAACAGGAACATCGGAAAATGAAACCATAAATGCGTACAGCGCACCCGCATAGACTCCGGGCATGATGACCGGCAAAGTGACTCGAAAAAAGGCCCGCCGCGGTGTTGCTCCATGAATTACAGCAGCTTCCTCCAGCCGTGTATCAAATCTTTGCAAAATCGCGGTGACAGTTCCAACGACATAAGGTGTAGCGATAAAAATATGGCCCAACGCGAGACCGAGCAGAGAACCTTGCCAGTAGAAACCGGTCATATCACCAATCCAGTAAAACAGCTGCAGAAAGGCGATACCCGTCACAATCGCGGGAATTTGCAGGGGAGCGCGGAAAATGGCACTGATCAGTGCTTTTCCAGGGACATTGCTGCGTACCAGCCCAAGCGCCGCAGGCACGCCCAGTAAACAGCCGAAAAGTGAGGCAACGGTTGCAAGTACAAAACTCAGCAGCAATGCTTCTAGCTGCCCCTCGGGGATTTGGGTATACCAGTAAAGTGACAGCGAATCCGGTGGAAACTTGAAAGAAGCCTCGACGTTCTCAGTCGGACCATTAAGCGAAGTTCCGATGACGACGAGGATGGGAGAAAGCAGAAAAATGTAAGAAAAAGAACAGTAAAGTCCAAAACAGAAGCGGCCGATTGCTTTTTGAATTCTGTACGGTGAGATTTTCATGGGCAATCCTTACACCATCACCAAATGTGCGGCTCGCAAACGTCGCAGCAGATAAATCGATAGAATGTTGATGACGATGACTGACACCAGCAAAACGGCGGCGATCGTCGCACCCATCGAGTACTTGATATCCATCATGACAATTCTTTGGATCATGACCGGGAGGGTGAAGACGCGCCCACCGCCCAATAGTGCCGCTGACGTGAACGCTCCCATACACATGTTGAAAACCATCAGCAGCATTGCGGTTACTCCAGGTAAAGACAGCGGAAATATCACCCTATAGTAGACTCGCCAGCGACTTGCACCGTGAATTTGCGCCGCTGATTCCAGCGAACTGGGTATGGTTTGGATGATGCTGTAAAGGAGCAGCACACCGAATCCGAGGGTAAAGTGCATCAGCCCGATAACCACGCCGGTTTCGTTGCCGAATACTGAAAACGGTTTGTCGAAAAGCCCTATACCAAGCATGAATTGATTAAACAGGCCATCGGCAGAAAATATGACAATCAGACCATATACCTTGATCACGATGGTAATAAACGTTGAAATAACGATTCCGGCTAATAGAATCATCGCCCAGCTGGATCGCATTCGGGCAATCAAATAGGCAACTGGAAAGCCCAAAATCAATGTTGCGAGCGCCGCAAGTGCTGATGTCTTAACGGTAACCCACAAAATTTTTAAATAAAAGCCATCCGTAAGAAACTGAATATAGTTGCCTAATATCAGTTCGTCGCCGACCCGTCCAAGTCCCAGGTCTTCGAAAAAGCTTGCGCGCAGAAATACGAACTGCGATGCGGCGACCAGCGTAAAGCCGACCAGCAAAGGCGGGATGAGCAGTATCCACCATCGAACCCACATTACGATTTTTCAACAGCCAACAGGAATGTTGCTCCGAGTATGTAAATAACTTATTGGCAAGACATGCACACTACACCTTAGCACTTTAATCAGAGACTTGCATCGTTTTTTCCGCAGTCGATTTGCTGTTCATTTGAATGTGAAATCCGACGATCTAAAAAAAATCACCGGTAAGTTGACGCACACCCCGCGTTGACTCGCGGCACTCGGATCAAAGCGCGGGTCATCAATCAACACGGACTGCCAGGCAGATGGAATATTAAATTTGTGGGGGTTTAACTGCGCGAAAAGAAGTCGGCCGGAGCTCCCCGGCATCAACGACAGCTTTTTTGAGCGTAGAGCTCTTGAGCCGGGTCGCTGCCTGGTCTTCACCGAATCGTTCAGCGAAATCTGCGTAGTTTGCACCGCTCACCCGGTCTATCTCTTCGCGCACGCCGCGTCGATACCACTTATTGCGGTCCCGAAGGACAACAGACTCGAACCTCGCACAACGCAAATGCTCATGCAATTCGGAGGCAGTACAAAAATGAAAATCAAGCTTCGAAAAATCTAGCCATTCCCTGACGCGTGGTGAAGTCGCTGTCGTATCGCCGCCCAGCCAGTCACTGCCAACGAAAACACCGCCACACTTCAAGAGCCGAAATAATTCCTGACAGATCGCAAGCTTGTCCGGAAGGTGTATCAGAGTGTCTTTGGAAAAAACAACATCAAACGACTGATCCGGAAATGTCAGCGTGCCAGGTTCGATCAGCTGATATTCAATACGGTCTGACAACCCAAGCGTCTCAGCATCGACGCGGGCTTTGTCGACAAGGCTCGGAACGACGTCAACACCGGTTACTTTTGCCGCACCATAGACGGTCACCAGCAACTGATCGATACCACCGATTCCACAACCGAAATCCAGTACTGACTGACCTCGAATATCTGTTGTTTGCAATATTTCGGCAACAGCCTGCGGTCCACCGGGCGACAGGAATCCTGTGCCCCACAACCACTGCAGGCCATCCAGGAAATTTCTGTCATCGTACGCCATTTGATTTACCGGCTCGTTTACTTTAATCTGACATGTCGAAATTCAGGCGATCATGTAGTCTTTCACATGCAGTTGATTTTACCGATGATCGTTTGCTTTGTCGTTAAATTTGCCAATTTAGAACTCAACCTGGAGCAATACATGAAGCCTGGAGGGTCTGCTCATCAATTGCGCTAAACCATTTTCGGGTTACTATAATTCTCGCCAAGCACCCCGTTTTTCTTATATTAGGATTGACAACCTCACCTGCAAGGACTAAATTTAGCGCACAAGGACTGCCCGAGGTCATTTCTATATGCCTCAGTCAGCATGATTTATCCTGGCGCGCTGATTATTGAGTTCCGACATATCCAGAACACCCGTCACAAATGACTACCTAGAGGAAGCCCTCCATATATTCAAATGAGTAGACTCAGGCAACAAATCGAAACCGGTGGATTTATCGTCACATGTGAACTTACGCCACCCAAAGGAATCAACCTCGACCCACTATTTGACAAGGCCGATGCGCTCAAAAACCATGTTCATGCGTTTAATCTAACGGAGTCTCATGCTGCAAGGATGGCTATGGACCCCACTGCCGTTGCACATCTGTTGCTCGACCGCGGCATCGAGCCCATCGTACAAATGACATCAAGAGACAAGAATCGAATCGCGATCCAGGCCGCTATGCTGAGCGCTGCAGCCCTTGGCGTGAAAAATCTGGTATTTATGGGTGGCGATCCACCAAAAAATGGCGACCATCCAGAGGCAAAACCGGTATTCGATCTTTTTGCATCGCAGCTGCTTGAAGCTGTCAACGCATTGCAGTCAGGCACTGACTTCACCGGCAACAAACTTAATGGAACACCGGAATTCTGCGTCGGTGCAGTGTTCAATCCAGGCTCAGCCAACCCCGCTGTCGAAATCGAGAATCTGCATCGCAAAATCGACGCCGGTGCATCCTTCCTGCAAACTCAGGCTGTTTATAACGTGCGCGACTTTGCTAAATTCCTCGACAAAGCCGGCACCCTGAATGTACCGGTGCTGGCCGGATTGATCCCGATCAAGTCAGTAAAAATGGCTGAGTACATGAACGAGCGCGTGCCCGGCATTACTGTCCCCGATCACCTCATCCAGAAAATTGCCGACCATGGCGATGACAAGGACAGCATTGTTGCAACCAGCCAGGACATATCGGCCCGAATTGCCCGCGA
>JAJDZL010000012.1 GCA_022824665.1 Gammaproteobacteria bacterium
TGACACAGCGCAATTTACCAATTTGTCGTCTGTCCGGGAATTGCTTGAGGGGTACGAGGAAGGTAACGAAAAGCTGCCACTTGCGCTGAGAGTTCAAGGTAGGGCAGGTACCGCATTTCCTGATGGTATGCCTCAATTGGAAGCATCTCAACAACTCGCGACAGCCAATTCAGACAGGCTGCTGGACGGGGATATCGATGTTATTATGGTTGCAGATACTGACTTCCTGCATGATCGTTTCTGGGTGAATCGACAGCTTTCTTTAGGACAGACGCTGCTTTTTGCAGAAGCATCCAATGGAGAATTCATCAATAACGCAATCGACAACCTGTCAGGCGACAACACTCTGATTGGTGTGCGTACCAGAGGCCGATCACTGCGTCCGTTTGTAGCTACCCAGGGCATTCGCCAGGCTGCTGAGAAAAAGTATCTTCAACATGAATCCGAATTGAAAGGGGAACTTGCCAGAATCGAGACCTTTCTGGCAGATTTTGCTGCTACCCGCAGTGAATCAGCAGGCAAGGTGATTATTTCGGATGCACAGCGAAATGAAATTAAACAAATACGTGAAAATCAGCTGTCGATAAGACGGCAGCTGCGAGAAGTTCAACACAACCTTGTCAAAGACATACAGACGCTCGAAAATCGTCTGATTCTGTTGAATCTGCTGCTTGTTCCCGTTGTCCTCGCGATAGCAGGCGCGTTTATATGCACAGCTGGCGTACGACATCGGGACCGTAGACTGGCGGCTAGAATCTGCGCCGCACATCATTGAAGTCCCGTTATTCAATTGCCGCAGTGCTCTTGGCACTGAGTCTGGTATCGGTTTGGTACTTTACGGCTCACGATCGCAGCCCCCTTTCAGAACATGCAGAACTCGGATTGGTGTTTCCTGAGCTGATCGATGAGCTCAACGAATCAAGCGAAATCCGGATTAGGCAAAAAGCCAGTGAGTACTCCCTGGTATTGAATGACGGGATATGGCAGGTCAGTCAATTTGACAATTATCCGGCCCGCACTCAATTGGTGCAAAACTTCCTGGTTGGCATTGCTCAGCTTCGAAAACTTGAGCAAAAGACAAATGATCCGAACAAATTTGCTGCGCTTGATCTTGCAGGACCCGGCGTTGCTGAATCAGCAACCATTCGAATTGACGTTCTTACAGCCGCAGGCCGTAAGAGTGCCAGCCTCCTGATCGGGAGAAGTCAAACATCCAAACGTAATCCTCTTTTCAGCGAATTCTATGTTCGCCACCCGGATGATTCTCAAACATGGCTGACTGAGAGTTCATTGGCAATTCCAACGACCGCAATGGAATGGCTTGATCGCGAAGTTGTCGATCTCGATGGCCGAGTTCAGCAAGTCGCACTGTTGCCGACTTCCGGCGACTCAGTATTGGTATTGAGAGCGAGTGCTGAAAACGATGATTTTGTTCTGGCAGATATACCCGAACAGCATAAAATTCGTTATCAATACAGGATCAACAATATTGGCAGATTATTTCGCCGATTGCATTTTGAAGATGTACGTCGCCTCAATGAGTGGGCGAGCGGTGTTAAGGCGACAGTGCGAACGTTTGATGGTTTGGAGTTGACGACAGCGGTTGGCCGCGGTCAGATGCGCAATTTCGTTCGATTGAGCGCCAGGCCCTTACAGAATGCATCGCAGCAAGTTATTGATGAAGCAGATCGGTTAAACAGGCGGTGGTCGAACTGGGCGTATCGGCTATCCGAGGTGCGGACAGGCACTTTTAATCTCACCAATGACGATTTGCTCGAACGGGCTAACGATTCCTGAAACACAAATATACCAAAGTGATTGCTATAGGGAGAAACCAGCATGGCAAACTTAAACAAAATCAGTGCACGTCTGACCCAGACCAAGGCACAGGGTGCGTCGCAAGCAATGCTGTACGGAACCGGAATGACGGAAGCCGACATGCACAAGCCTCAGGTTGGAATTGCCAGCATTTGGTGGGAAGGCAATACCTGCAATATGCACCTTAATGAGTTGGCCGCAGAATCCAAGAAAGGTGTTGATGCAGCAGGACTGCTGGGAATGCGTTTTAACACAATTGGTGTCAGCGACGGCATCTCCATGGGTACCGAAGGCATGAGCTATTCGCTGCAGTCCCGAGACTTGATCGCTGATTCAATCGAAACCGTAGTCGCCGGCCAGTGGTACGACGGTCTCATTACGATACCTGGTTGTGACAAAAACATGCCAGGTTGCCTGATGGCAATGGGACGTCTCAATCGGCCTTCACTGATGATCTACGGTGGTACTATTCGTGCAGGCTACGCCGGCTCGGTCAAGGTTGACATCGTATCTGCATTTCAAAGTTATGGCGAATACATCGCTGGGCGTATTGACGAAGAACAGCGTATGGATATTGTTCGCAACGCCTGTCCGGGTGCGGGTGCCTGTGGCGGTATGTACACTGCCAACACCATGGCAAGTGCAATCGAAGCCATGGGGATGTCGCTGCCTTACAGTGCATCGATTCCTGCCAGTGATCCAGGCAAGGCCGAAGAGTGTCACGAGGCAGGCAAGGCACTTTTGAATCTGATGGAAAGAGACCTTTTACCGCGCGAAATCATGACTCGGGAGGCATTTGAAAATGCAATGGTCATCGTGAGTGTGCTAGGCGGTTCGACCAATGCTGTATTACACCTCATTGCGATGGCGAGAGCGGTCGACGTCTCCTTGTCGATTGATGATTTTCAGGCGGTCAGTGACCGGGTGCCTTTTTTGGCTGATCTTAAGCCCAGCGGTCAATATGTTATGGAAGACTTGCACGATGTAGGTGGTATACCTGCAGTTATGAAATTCATGCTTGAGGAGAAAATGATCAATGGCGATTGCATGACGGTAACGGGCAAGACTGTCGCAGAAAATCTTGCCGATGTCAGCCCACTGAGTGTCGGACAGGAGATTATTCGACCGCTAAATAATCCGATCAAAACAAGCAGTCACATACAGATACTGAAAGGAAATCTCGCGCCGCAAGGCTCAGTGGCAAAAATCACTGGCAAGGAAGGAGAGCAGTTCAGCGGCCCGGCGCGCGTGTTCGATGCTGAAGAAGACATGCTGGCAGCACTTGAACAGGGTGAAATCAAAAAAGGCGATGTCATTGTTATTCGTTATGAGGGTCCGACGGGCGGACCGGGCATGCCGGAAATGCTGACGCCGACTTCCGCAGTGATGGGTGCCGGATTGGGTTCTGATGTTGCATTGATTACTGACGGGCGGTTTTCTGGCGGCTCACACGGATTCATCGTCGGGCACATTGTTCCTGAAGCTCAGGAGGGCGGTCCGATTGGTCTTTTGCAAGACGGCGACCTGATTACCATTGATGCCATCAACAATCGCATCGACGTTGATCTGGGAGAGTCTGAACTTGCCGAACGAAAGGCTGCCTGGGTCAGGCCAGAATACAAAGCAAAGCGCGGAACACTGTATCGCTATATCAAGACGGTCAAAACCGCAAGTGAGGGCTGTGTGACTGACGAGTAACGTCAGTTCGCTGAGGTCTTTCGTTCTTCGATCAGCTCGTCAATTTGCGCGCGCAGGTGCGGCAGAATTTCGTGATACCGAAAAGCGCCAACTTTTTGCTCGCCTTTTTTTAGATTGACAAAGTTCGGTCCACACCAAAGCCCGAGATCTGCGTCATCTGTTTCACCGGGACCATTGACACGGCATCCCATGACTGCGATGGTAATCGCCTCGTCTTTCAGGTCCTCGGTCAGTTCCTTGACCTCCCTGGCGAGGTCGATGAACGCTTCATTTTCCACGCGGGAGCAGCTTGGACAGGAAATGATATTCAGACGATCGGGGTCAAAGCGAACGACAGAGCGGACCCGGCCTGCAGCGAAGTCCTTGAGAATTTCTATTCCGGCATCGATTTCGCGGTGCTTTTCGGCTTGCGGCAGTGTTAGCGAGACTCGAATCGTATCACCGATGCCTTCAGCGAACAGCTGTTCGAACGCAATTCGCGTTTTGATAATCCCGTCTGGCGGCATGCCTGCTTCGGTTACACCAAGATGCAATGGTATCTCCGGACGCTCAGCGGCAAACATCTTGTTTGCTTCGATGACCCGATCTGGTCTGGAGCTTTTCAGTGATACGCAGTACCGGAAGAAGCCAATTTTGTCGAGTATTTCGCAGTGTTCCAAGGCACTGGTTACCATTGGAGAAATTGCATCGTTTGCGTCGAACTGGTCTACCTTAGCGGGGTCAACAGACCCGGAATTGACGCCAACGCGCATCGCACAGTCATTTGCAGCTGCAATATCAGCCAGGAAGCGGACCTTGTCTTCGACCGGCTTTGAGCGCTCGTGATGATAAAGGTGTCCGGGGTTGTAGCGTATTTTATCGACATGCTTTGCGACCACTGCGGCAAGCCGATAATTTTCCTGAAGATCGACGCTCAGGTTGGCATCGCAGTTGTCGCGAATCGCTTCAAGTGCTGCCGCATCGCGTTTATTGTCCACTGCGATTCTGACAACGCCGGCACCGGCATTGCTCAATTGGGTTACCTGCTGCGCGGTTTCCTCGGCATTCCGAGTGTGTGTCGTACACATGCTTTGTACAACGACCGGATGCCCGTCTCCGATTATGGTTCGACCAATTGAAACCGCACGAGTTGGCTTTCTTTTTACGTTCAATTTAGTTGTACTCGGTGAAACGCGATATCGTTTAAGACTTGATTACTTGAGTGGAACGCGTCGCTTCCAAATATATTGTTTTAATAACAGATAGTTATAATCAAAGAACAAACATACATATTCAATTATGCTGGGTTCAATTTTACTACACTCTCTAGCTGTCAAAAAGCCGGTCTCGCTTACTGATATTGCAGCCAAAACAGGTTATACAGTTGCGGAAATCACAGACACCTGCAACTGGCTGATTGAAATTGGTTGTCCGCTGAGCCTGGAGGCGTCTGACCGAATTGTGCTTGAACGCACGATTGTACCGCTTGAAACTGAACGCATCCGTCTTTTGGTCTCCGAGGCAGATTCTGAATTGGGGAAAAGTTTTGAGTGCTTTGAGAGCATTGATTCAACCAATCGTTACTTAATGAATCTGCCGGCCGCGCAGTTGCGACACAAGCAGGTTTGTCTTGCAGAGCACATGACGGCCGGGCGAGGCCGACAGTTCAGAAAATGGCACGGCGGTGCGTTTGAAAATGTAATCCTGTCAATTGCGTGGTGTTTTTCTCGGGATGTACAGCACCTGTCGGGACTCAGCCTCGCTATCGCTGTTATCGTAGTGAGATGCTTGAATCGTTTCAGCAGTGTTCGATTCCAGGTAAAGTGGCCGAACGATATTTTGGTCGACGGTCAAAAACTGAGCGGCATTTTAGTTGAGCTCAGAAATGATGCTGCAGTGATCGGAATCGGCGTGAATTGCAGTTTAACGGTTGAGCAGCGTTTAGAAATCGGGCAGCCAGCTACCTCCCTTAGCCAGGTAATGGATGAACCCGTTGATCGAAGTCAGTTGATTGCGGCGCTATTGATCGACCTTGCTGAAGGATTGGAGAGATTTAGCGACAGTGGACTTGAACCGTTTCGAGATGACTGGTTGAGATTGCACGCCTATCAGCATCGGCGCATGCGGGTTGAAGGCAGACCAGGGCGGGAAGGGGTCGTAAAGGGAATTGATCCCTCCGGCGCATTGATTCTTGAGCTGGATTCAGGTGAATTGATGGCAGTCAATTCCGGTGAGGTGACGGTGCTTTAAGTTCAAAGCATTGGAAAAACATTTGTTTTGGTTTGCAAAATGGGACCAAACGTTATTATCAGCAGGAATTTAAGCTTGTATAACGATTCGGGTATGGCCAAAAGGAGTTGTAGTGCCGAGTATCATTGCCCGACACGAAAGGCTCATATTATTTCGAATCGATAAGTTGATAGCATAGCAGAATCGTTGAATATTGCATTAGTCAACATTCCGGTTATTCGGGCTGGCGCATTGCAGTCATATCGATTGCTCAGGACTTCATTCAAATAGCTCGTGAGTCTTGGTACGCAATCACATCCTGGCTATTTTTACAGGCTGAAGTCAGCAAGACAACTGTAAATCGATGGGTGCGGGCAGCCCTGACATGTGTTCTCATGCACATGTTATTTGT
>JAJDZL010000074.1 GCA_022824665.1 Gammaproteobacteria bacterium
CCCCACTCGTCATCCGGCTGCGCAACGACCGCTGCTTCGAGCACCGCGGGGTGGCGAAAGAGTACGTCTTCGATTTCAATTGACGAGATATTTTCTCCGCCTGAAATGATGATGTCTTTCGAGCGGTCTTTCAATTGAATGTAGCTGTCAGGGTGTTTGACGCCCAAGTCGCCGGAATGGAACCAGCCGCCAGCAAACGCACTTTCGGTTGCAGCAGGATTTTTGAGATAACCCTTCATGACGATGTTGCCGCGAAACATCGCTTCGCCCATGGTTGAGCCGTCTGCCGGCAGCGGTTCAACAGTTTCCGGGTCCATAATGTCGAGACCGGCCAGGACGGAATAGGGCACTCCCTGTCGGGACTTGAGCGCGGCCCTGGTGGTGCTGTCGAGTTCATCCCATTCACTGTGCCATTCACAAATAACCGCAGGTCCATACGTTTCGGTCAGCCCGTAGACATGTGTCATACGAAAGCCATTTTGCTCCATTTTTTCCAGCACGGCAGCCGGTGGAGGCGCCGCGGCTGTCATGACGTCGACCGCGTGATGAAATTTCTGCTGTGCAGCTTTGCTGGCGTTCAGAATCATATTGAGTACGATGGGCGCGCCACAAAAGTGGGTCACCGCGTGCCGCTTAATGGCATCAAATATGTTGAGTGCATCGACCCGGCGCAGGCACACATTGGTACCGCCGAGCATTGCAATGGTCCAGGGAAAGCACCACCCGTTGCAATGAAACATTGGCAAAGTCCAAAGATAAGTCGGCTGCGGGCGCATCTGCCAGTTAATCGCATTGCTCAGTGCGTTCAGATACGCGCCCCGGTAGTGATAGACAACACCCTTGGGGTTGCCGGTTGTGCCGGAGGTGTAGTTCAGCGAGATCGCATCCCACTCAGATTGCGGCTGCCCTTGCCAGTCAAATTGAGATTCGGCTTGACTTATGAATGTCTCATAGTCCATACTACCCACTTGACTGGAATGTTGCACTGCGTCATCAATTATGTCAATGACTGTAATCTTGCGATTGAGTTTGCCGAGCGCCGTCTTTACGACACTGGCGAATTCGGTATCGGCAATCAGCACTTTGGTTTCGGCATGGTCGAGAACAAAAGCAATGGTGTCGGCATCGAGCCGGATGTTTATGGTGTTCAGTACCGCGCCGGTCATGGGCACACCAAAGTGGGCTTCATACATCGGTGGAATGTTGGGTGCGATGACTGACACCGTATCGTTGCGACCGATGCCAAGCCCGGTGAGGGCATTTGCGAGCTGCCTGCACCGTGCATAGGTCTGCTGCCACGTATAGTGCCGGGCCTGATAGATCAGCGAGGCGCGCTCGGGGTATACAAGGGCGCTTCTTTCGAGAAAGCCAATTGGAGATAGTGGAATATAGTTGGCGCGGTTTTTATCGAGTCCCGAATGATAAGCGTTGTGAGATGTTTCCATGGATACAGGCAAGCGGTGGTCAATGCGCAAAAACATTATATTGAATTCCTGAACGAATCCTGCACCGCAAGATTAATGTTGTTCAGCAAGAAATAGTTCATATTATTAATTAGTTAAAGGACAGATATGATTGATGGTAGAGTTGATGCCGATTTACACGGCTATTATTTTGAAGAGTTGAAAGTCGGCATGACTGCACTTTACGGGAAAACCCTGACCGATGCTGATGTGTTGATGTTTACCGGTGTGTCGGGCGACACCAATCCGCTGCATCAAAATCGCGAATTTGCCAGTCGCACACAATTTGGAGAACCGATTGTGCATGGTATGCTGACTGCCAGTTTGCTTTCAACATTAATCGGCACCCGACTACCTGGACCTGGCTGCATATACATGGATCAGAGTCTCAAGTTCACCGTTCCGGTGCGTGTCGGGGACACGGTTACTGCCAGGGTAGAGATAATCGAACTGGACGGCGAACGGCCGTACGCGACATTGGATACAAGCTGTCTGGTCGATGGAGAAGTAGTCCTTAAAGGGCAAGCCAGGGTAAAGGTCCCGAAAAAGGAAGCACCCAAGGCCGATGAATCATAACTGCATGACCGATTGTAAAACGCTTTGATTTGTTCTTGAAAAAAAATACCGCAATGCAAAATATGACACAGCAGACATCGCATAACCAGACATCCCCGGAAGGCATAGAAACCGATCCGGGCACACTGGCATTGGAATTTAATCGACAATACATGCGCATTGTGAACGCTTTGGCGGAACAGCCGCCAAGCACTGAGATTGCACAGTATTCGATTGAGATCAGTGCGCTTTTCGCAAAAGCAGCCATTGGCAATGCTGCCAACCCTGCCAGCTTGCTAAAACACCAGTCGGCGGCAGCCGCCAAGTTTGCTGCACTGGGGGACTATGCAGTCAAACGCGCACAGGGCCTTGACGCACAACCTGTTACAACCCCGAAAGCAGGGGATACAAGGTTTAAAGCCAGCGAGTGGAGCGCTAATTTGTGGTATGACATGATGAAGCAGTCCTACCTTATTGGCGCGGAATATCTCGAGAATTATTTTGCTGAACCGACCGGATTGCAAAGCGCAGAACAGCGGAAACTCAAGTTTTACTCAGACCAGCTCATCGATTCACTGGCGCCGACCAATTACCTCACGAGCAATCCCGAGGTAATCAGTGCAATTCAGGAATCTGGCGGCAAAAACCTGCTCGATGGTCTCAAAAACTTTGCCAATGATATTGAGGCCGGACGCGGCATCAAAATGGTCGATGGCGAGGCATTTGAACTCGGACGCAATATTGCAGCAACGCCGGGTAAAGTGATTGCCCGCAACAAACTGGCAGAGCTAATCCAGTATGCGCCTGCAACAGAGCAGGTGTACAACCGTCCGGTGATGATTATTCCGCCCTGGATCAACAAATATTACATCCTTGATCTGTCACCGAAGAACTCGTTTATCGGTTGGCTGGTTGCACAAGGGCACACGGTTTTTGTGATTTCCTGGGTGAACCCGGACGAAAGCTTACGCAATACAACCTTTGACGACTATCTTGAACACGGGCCGCTTTGGGCGATGAATACGATTCATGCGGTTACGGGCCAGACCAGAATCAATGCAATCGGCTACTGTTTGGGAGGCACGCTGCTGGCTACTCTCCTTGGTTATCTGGCCGACAGCAAAGATCAGTCAGTGGGTGTCTCCAGCGCGACGTTTTTCACCTCGATGATTGATTTTTCTGAGCCGGGTGATCTTGGCGTTTTCGTCGATGAACGAAGCGTCAGTCAGTTGGAAGAAAAGATGGCAGAAAAAGGCTATCTCGAAGGCAGGTCAATGGCCTCGACGTTCAATATGATGCGATCCAATGATTTGATATGGCACTTTGTCATCAACAATTACCTGCTTGGCAAGGCACCGAGTCGCTTTGATCTTTTGTACTGGAACTCTGATTCCACCCGCCTGCCGGCGGCAATGCACAGTTGGTATCTAAGGAAGATGTATCTTGAGAACCGATTGACTGAAGCCAATGGCATCAGTTTGCTGGGCTCGCCGATTGACTTATCAAAAGTCGTGGTGCCCGCAGCGTTTATTTCAACTGAACAGGATCACATTGCACCGTGGCGTTCGACTTATAGCGGTGCCCGTCTGCTGTCTGGCAAGGTTCGATTCTTTCTCGGGCAATCAGGGCACATTGCCGGAATCATCAACCCGCCCGCGCGCAACAAGTATGGCTATTGGAGCAGCACTAAGGCGTTGCCGGAGTCGGCCGATGAGTGGCAAAGCCAGGCATCTAGCAAGTCCGGTTCGTGGTGGCCTGAATGGGAAAAATGGCTACGACGTTTCAGCGGCAAAAAGGTGCCTGCGCGCACACCTGGTTCGGATGAGTTTGCGCCGCTCGCGGATGCACCGGGCAGCTATGTCAGACTATAGAACCGGCCCGGACGGATTGCCTGTATCAGCGCCAGTCCGGTTTACGCTTTTCGATAAACGCATTGATGCCTTCAGTGGTTGCCGGAAACCCCAGATTACAGGCCATGCGTTCGCTGGCGACTTCATAAGCTGATGCGAGACCCTGTTCGATTTGTTCATAGAATAACTTTTTACCCAGCGCAAGGACTTCACGCGGCTTGCCGGCGATACTGCGGGCAAAGTCGAGCGTTGCCTGTTCCAGCTGAGCGGGCTCGGCGAGCCTGTTCACCAGGCCCTTCTGCAATGCGCTTTCAGCATCAATAAACTCTCCCGTCAACAGCATTTCCATGGCAGCTTTGCGAGACAAATTACGACTCAGCGCGACACCTGGCGTTGAACAAAAGAGCCCGAAATTGACACCCGACACTGCGAATTTAGCTGCGGTTGAAGATATCGCGAGATCACAGTTGGCGACCAGCTGGCAGCCGGCGGCCGTTGCAATACCCTGTACAGATGCAATGACCGGCTGTGGCAGCTGCGTCATTGTCATCATCATCCGACTGCATTCGGCCAACAGCGCACGAGATGAGTCGCCGTCTGCATCGGCGCGCATTTCCTTTAGATCATGCCCAGCGCAGAACGCTTTGCCCCTGGCGGCGAGGATTACGACACGAATGGAGTCATCGTCAGCCAGATCGCCAAAACAGGACTGCAGCACGGCGAGCATGTCGCGCGACAGGGGATTCAATTTTTCCGGTCTGTTCAAGGTAAGTTTGGCAACAGGTCCAATATCTTCCCGGTAAAGAAGCGGTTTAATCGGTATGTTTGATTCGACTGCAGCGTTCATGGTTATCCAGTAAGTTCAGGTGTGCGGAGTTTCTATAATTTTAGTCATTGTTGCCATTTTTCTGCAAATCCGATGTCGAAAGTAACACTTGAAGAGTTTAACCGCGTCACCCGCGAACAGCTGCCGATCATCGAAGTGCTTGGGTTTTTGCCTGAGCGTCTTGACGAAAGTCAGTGTGTCGTGCGTGCGGTTTATCAGGAGGACTTTTTGCGACCTGGCGGTTCCGTGTCGGGGCCGATTATGATGGCACTTGCTGATTATGCGATGTGGGGAGCGATCATGCACCGGGCTGAACGGGTGCAGATGGCGCTGACTTCAAATCTCAACATAAACTTCCTGGTCCGCCCCGAACCTGGTGATATTGTCGCGGTGGCCAGGGTGATTAAACTTGGTAAACGGCTTGCGTTTGGCACGGTGGAGCTGTTCGGCAATCAGCAAAATGACCTGGTCGCGCATGTAAACTGCACCTATTCTCTGCCACCACCAGACAACACTTGAGGAGGTAAACTCATGGCCGAGCGATTTTCTGATGTACGCGTTTGCGTTTTTGATGCCTATGGCACTTTGTTCGATGTTCACTCCGCGGCAGCCAAGCACAGTGCCGCATTGGGTCCGCTTGAACAGAAACTGTCGGAGATGTGGCGCGCAAAGCAACTTCAGTACACGTGGCTGCGCAGCCTGATGGGGAATTATGAAGACTTTCAGAAAGTCACTGAAGATGCTCTCGGTTACGTTTTTTCCACACTTGACCTGGACGATCCGGTGTTGTTTGCCAACCTGATGAATTCGTACCTGACACTCGAGTGCTTCGAAGAAGTCGCAGATGTTTTAAAAAAACTCAAGGACAACGGTTTTCTCACTGCAATTTTGTCAAACGGTTCACCTGATATGCTTGACCCTGTGGTTGAAAGCTCGGGTGTTGCCGAGTACATTGATATTTCGTTATCAGTTGATGATATTGGTATTTTCAAACCGTCTCCACACGTATACCAGTTGCCTTGCGATTACTTTGGCGTTGAAGCATCACAAATCAGCTTTCAGTCATCGAATTGCTGGGATGCGATTGGTGCTGCTCATTTTGGCTACCGGGTTGCCTGGTGTAATCGCTACAAACAGGAAATGGATCGCCTGTCAGTTCAAGTGGATGCCGAGATCAGCGACTTGACGGAACTGCTGCCTTTGTTGGGTGTTGAATAGTGTGAATTCGAAGCGATGGGTGCAATCGGGCATACGAATTACTGTTTACGATCGGAGCAAATGCTGCAAAGCAGATCTTCGTATGGATTGAAGG
>JAJDZL010000255.1 GCA_022824665.1 Gammaproteobacteria bacterium
AACGAGCCCAACCGAGAGTGCAAATTCCACCAGAAAATACAACTACGAACTTGGCATCATTTACCTGTTGACCAAAGATGATGAGCCTGACCTCATCAGAATTGGCACCATCAACAACACCAACCTCAAGACGCTGAATCAAAGACTCAGCTACTTGAACAAAACCTCTCGACATAAGCGCCTGTGGGTCGAATATGTGAAAGACCCGAAGGCAGTCAGGGAGGCAATTAACAGCGCTTTTTTGCCGGAGCGGGACAACAAAAGAGGCGACTTCTTTCACTTAAAACCCTCGCGGATCATTCCGATCTTGACGCTGCTCGGAACGACGCCCCCGCTCAGTTTCAAAAAACTTGGCATTCCAGTCGGCAGCATTCTCGAAGCAAAGGTCAATAAAGAGGCCGCCATGGTCACTGATGATCGAAGAGTGATTTTTAGAGGCGAGAAACTAACCCTTAGCGAAGCAACTGAACGATTGCTCAATATCAGTTATGACGTTCGCCCGATGTCACACTGGCAATACGAGGGACGCTTCCTTTCATCCATTTATAACGATACTTATCTGGTAACCTAAGCGCTTAATGCCACACAAATATTGACCGGTCTTTGCAATTTGCTGAAGTTTTAGTCAAAACGGGGTAAATTGAACCTGATCCCTTGGCCCGAATTTAGCCGGCAACCGGCAGCCTCACCTCAAAATGTCCGGATTCGTGTCATGCTCGATTGAATCCCATCAGTCGCCCGAGCCTGCATTCAACAAACGCCACTCAAGTGGCATAAAATGACTGCAACCTGAGCACCTGCACCTGTTTTCTGCGCGATAGTGGATCTTTGACAGCATACCAACTTGAACGCCACTTAGCCGCCCCATCATAAAAGTGAACGCACTCAAGATCGAAGTCTGGCGAAGCGAGCCAAACGGTTTTTTGCAAAGCTATGAAGTCCCGCGTCTTGCCAAACAAACCATCCTCGATGTGGTAACCTACATTCAGCGTGAGCTCGATGCCACGCTTTCCTACCGCTATTCGTGCCGCGTCGGCATGTGCGGTACTTGCGCGATGACCGTCAACGGGATTCCCCGCTGGACCTGTCGTACCCAGGCGGCTGTCTATGACGAAGCCAGCGCCATTCGACTTGAGCCACTCAAGAACTTTCCTGTTGTCAAAGACCTCGTCGTCAATATGGATGAGTTTTTCGGTAAGTGGAAAAAGGCCGGTGGCACCTTCAAATCTGCCGCTCCCGGGTTGAATGACTTTGCCACGGTGCGACCCGACAGCAGTGCGCGAATCGCCGCCAACCAGGCGATAGAGTGTATCGGCTGCGGCGTTTGTAATGCAGCCTGCGATGTCGTCAAGTGGTCACCCGATTACCTCGGTCCAGCCGCGCTTAACCGACTGTGGACACTGTATAACGACGAGCGCCAGTCTGGCACAGATGATCTGCTCGCCCAAAGCCTCTCCGAGTCCGGCTGCCTCGCCTGCCATACTACACAATCTTGCACCAGGTTCTGTCCCAAGGAACTCGACCCTTCTGCTTCAATTGCAGGCCTGAAGCGCAGCGCGCTGCGCGCTGCGTTTTAAATTTAGTGCCTACCCGTAAAGTACCCCGCTGCCCGCAAAATAACCCAACAGGCAAATCTATTCTGCCGGTGGGATGACTTTACCCGGATTCATGATATTATCCGGGTCCAGCGCAGCTTTGAATGAGCGCAGCAGCCCAAGTTCAACTGCAGACTTGTAGCGCAGCATTTCGCGCGTTTTCAAAAGTCCGATGCCATGCTCCGCGCTGAACGAACCGTCCAGCTCATCGGTAATCTCGTGCACAATGTCAGTCATCTCGTGCCAGCGGCTGAAAAATTCATCACCATCCATATCCCGGGGCTGACTGAGGTTGAAGTGTATGTTTCCATCGCCAATATGACCGTATACGAATGAACGCGCACCAGGCACACGCGCCTCTAGCGCAGCAACTGTTCGCTCAATGAACGGCTTGATTGCGCCAAGTGGTACACTGACGTCGTTCTTAATGCTTTTGCCTTCGTAGAGCTGCGCTTCAACGATCGCTTCCCGCAGCCGCCACATGTCCGAGGCCTGCTTGTCGCTGGACGCAAGTACCGCATCCTCAATCAGTCCATCTTCAAATGCGTGTTCCAGGAATCGTTCATTCAGCTGCTTCGAGATGCCATCGCTGGTGCTGTCGCCAAGCTCCATCAGCACATACCACGGATATGGCTGATCAAAAAAGTCCCTGCACCCCGGAATGTTTCTGAATGCAGCTTCAACACATATCCGCGACATTAACTCGAACGACGAGGCAAAATCTGAAGTCTCCTTGCGGGTTCTGGAAAATAATTCAACCGCACTGTCGATCGATGTTACCGCGATCAGCACCGTGGAGCGATGCACCGGCTGGGGGAAAAGTTTGAGTACCGCAGCGGTGATGATGCCAAGCGTGCCTTCGGCACCGATGAATACATTCTTAAGATCATAGCCGGTATTATTCTTGCGCAGTGCGTTGAGTCCGTTCCACACCTCTCCAGACGGCAGCACGACCTCAACACCCAACACCAGATCGCGGGCGTTACCGTAGCGCAGCACGTTGACGCCACCGGCATTGGTCGAAAGATTGCCACCGATCTGGCAGCTGCCCTCAGCACCAAGACTGAGCGGCAGATAAAGACCCTTGTCCTGCGCGGCCATTTGCAGATTGCTTAATATACAGCCAGCCTCGGCTTCCAGCGTATAACCCAGTCTGTCGACCTTGCGAATCCGGTTCATTCGTTGAAGATTGACGATAATGCTGCGTTCGGTCGACACCGCACCGCCGCAAACCCCCGTATTTCCGCCCTGTGGGACCATCGGCACCCGCCGCTCGCGACAAAGCTTTATCAGCTGAGATACCTCGTCAGTTGAACCTGGCAACACCACTGCCATGGTGTCGCTGGTAAATCGACCGCGGCGCTCCTTGAGATAGTCCGAGACCCGTTCGCGATCTTCAAGTACAAAGGCATCGCCAACCACCCGACGCAGCGAGCCTACGAAGTCTGAGTCCTTGCGATTCATCAGCGAACCTGTCCCTGAAACCAAAATAAAACGATATTCAAAATACATGCCCGGTTGAAATGACACACAATTCAACCGGTGAGAATTTTACCTTACCCCAACAACTGCAACAAAATATGCATTTTTCCGGAGATTTTGACGAACTTCATAATTTTTGCTGACGAATTTGGTTCATTACCAGAAGTAAGGAACCAACTCTGCGAATTTGCAACGAATGGATCCTGTCGATGTAACTCCAACAAATCAGACAGCAACGCTTCTTGATTGCGGAAAAAGTCTCAGTCTCAATCCCAATTACCTCACCGTCGCCAAGGCACCTGAGACCACAACTTGGTCAATTCAGTATTTGGCGAAATTCTC
>JAJDZL010000090.1 GCA_022824665.1 Gammaproteobacteria bacterium
AATCTGATTATTCGTTACGCGAACGGCCGAAGCTCGAGCGAAACCGCAACACAAACCACCAGGCCAATGTTGAACTTAATATTTCGAATTTCATAAAATCACGATAACCCCTCATTTCGAATTCGAAGCAATCCAGGTTGAAAGTAAAGATGAAGTTTATTGGAATCCTGATTGGCGCTGTTGCCAGCATCCTGGTGGCGGCTCAACCGGCAACTGCTGAAGACATGACCCTTTGGAGAATCGGAACCGGTGGTGTCGGCGCAACCTACTTTCCGATCGGCGGCCTCATCGCAAACGGAATATCGAGCCCGCCGGGCGCGCTCGCCTGCGGCAAGGGTGGCACCTGCGGCGTGAAGAATCTGGTGGCCATCGCAGTGTCAACAAACGCATCGGTGGCGAACATGAACGCGGTGCATTCCGGACAACTGGAAGCGGGTCTGGTTGGTGCACAAATCGTTTCCGACGGTTTTGATGGTGTCGGCAAGTTTGCAGGAAAACCCCGTGACAAGGTGCGTGCGATTGCCACGCTCTACCGGGAAGATCTTCACCTTGTTCTTACTGACGGTTTGAAGCTCAACGGTATCACAGATCTGAATGGCCTTCGAGTCGGTGTTGGCGTTCCCGGATCCGGCACCCAGTTAAATGCGAAATTGATACTCGAACACTTTGGAATTACGGCTAGTTTGCATGACTCGAGCCTTGGGCAGAGCGCAATGGAGCTGGCAGATGGCAAGATTGATGCTTTTTTCTATGCCGGAGGATGGCCTTTCGCGGCACTGATTCAGCTTGGTGCGGGCAAGGGCTTCGACATGTATTCCTTAACTCAAGATGAGATTCAGGAAATTCAGCAATTCAGGCCTGTTTACATTTCTTCGACGATTCCGACCCGCGCATACGAGAACATTCATTATGAAGTGTCGACAGTAGCAAGCACCGCTCATCTTGTGACCAGCGTCGACCAGCCAGAAGAATTAATCTATTTGATCACCAAGGCATTGTGGAGCGATCAGACCCGAAGTCTGTTAGACAATGGCCACCAAAAGGGTAAGCAGGTGCGACTTGAAACCGCTTTGGATGGTTTACAGATTCCTCTTCACTCTGGCGCGCAGCGATTTTATGAAGAAGCAGGCATAATCAGGTAGGCGAGTATTGTAAATAATAAGATCGGCCGCATGCTTTGGTAAACGGCGGGACATGGTCGCTAAAACTTCGGGTTTCAATACCCTGCAATCAACGCCGAGCTCTAGCTCGGATATCTCGTGCGCCGTGGAAAGGCGATTTACTCTTGTGGGTGCGAATCCCACCCAACAACTGTCGTTCCAGTTGGTAGCGGCTAAAACGGATCATGGAGGTATCTACAGCACCATTCGGCTGCGGTATTTGAAGATTGCGGCGCGGTCAAGGTGACCACCCGTCGGGTGTGGGTGTCGTTCAGTGAGTCGTATCCGTGGCAGCGGGACTTTGAGCGGGTCGCACAGAATCCAGTTTTACAATACATTGAATTTATAAAATCGAGACGATGAACAAGATTATTTTGGTAGTCAGTTTGCACGTAATTTCAACCCAACAAGAGGAAGATATTGAATGACTGCGCAAACGATCACTAATTTAGAAATTTTGAATGCGAGAAGGAGAAGAATCATGTCGAGTAGCAAAGATAAATACACTCTTTGGACCATACCGAAATCGGAGTGGTCACATTTTCCGTTGCATGATAGGGAAATTAGCGAGGCGGAAAAACAACAAATCATCAGTTTTGCCAAGGAGTTAAACGATGACAGATTGAACGATAGATTGCGTCCATTTGATACTCCTGTAACGCAGGATACGCTAAACAAACCGGTCGGGCAAAAATAGCCTATTAGTTCGGGATTCGATAGAATTTAATAGATTGAGGCGATTGCGCTGTAGGGGTCTTCGCCACTGATTTTATCGGCCGCGCTGATTGCGGTGGCCGAAATTTCTTTCACAGGTGGAAAATTAGTCCAATTGCAAGGCTTTCAGCCCGAATTACCGGAATGATTCGGATCCAATCGAACAATCACCAATACGAGGGCGCGCCAAACCCTCAGGGCCTGCCTGATTATCCATTCAGTTGTGGACTTTGTTGATTAGAAAAGTCGAAGACCCCTTGCTTAGGTTCGGGGCGACTATCCGAGTCTTGGGGTGGACTAAGATCTTGCATGAGATCCGAAACCTGAAGTTCAGTTATTTCAGGTTCGACCCACCTGCCACCTATTTGCTTCAGGTATTCATTGCCTGCATTACCATCACTCGTTCGTTTTATCCATAAGGTAATCCATTTGTTGTGGATATTGTCTTTTGCACCACTCATCGTACCGCCTTTCTTTCCTGAATGAACCACTAACGCACTTTTCGCCAGGCAATAGATGTACTTGTTGCGCTGCATAGCATTACCGACACTGAAACCCGCTTCCGGATAGAACGGTGAAATCAAAGTTAGACGGTTATCCAACAAGCCTTCGCGCCATTTGCTGGTTGTCGCAGCTTTGAACAAATTATCAGGCAATATTCCTATTGCCTTACCGTCTGCATGCAGCGCTCCGAGCATGCTCGATTCGTCTATGCCGCGCGCACAACCAGAAATAATTGCAATATTTTCTGCTGCTGCTTTGGCACCGATTTGGCCGGCATAATCCAAATCTTCCTTGCTCGCATTGCGCGACCCAACAACTGCTAGACCTTCAGCATTCAGCATTTCTTTATTGCCACAACCAAACAGCACTGGCGCTGATTTTCGATCCATGCGATCAATGACGCGCTTGGGATACTCGCGATCATCCTGAGCAACGATCCAAATGTTCGCTCGCTGCCATTTTTCGACTGCTAATGCCAGGCTATGCCTGCGGCCGAGTAATTGAGCAACTCGGTCGTAAGTGATTTTGCTACCGCCACGCGAGTGTTTGAGCGACAATATCAAATTTGACATTAGTGCCTCTAAACCTGAATTCAGTAAAATTCCAGGCGAATCCCCCTGATTTTCTAATTGCGAATTAAGCAGTAGCCACTCAGAGT
The DNA here is from genome assembly GCA_022824665.1 of Gammaproteobacteria bacterium. Lineage (GTDB taxonomy): Bacteria > Pseudomonadota > Gammaproteobacteria > Arenicellales > JAJDZL01 > JAJDZL01. The sequence continues at coordinate 3,037 of JAJDZL010000090.1, forward strand.
TGGTAAGGGGTTTAACATTGCCAATTCCTGCCTTGGAGAAATGACTCGTGAGCAACAATATCGCTTGTGTATCGGGTGGTAATGAGGGCACTAAGTTCATGATTTTCTCACTGCCGATGAAGCAAGTGCTACAGGATAAACAATTCCGCTGCCCGCCTGTTGTAACAGCGCTGCAATAACGGCAATCGTCCAGCCAGAATCCACAATGTCATCCACAAGCAAGACAGGCTCAACTCGTGTCTGTGTTATTGCGAATACCCCATCCAGATTGCAGCACTGAAAATAGCGATTGTACTGATCTATTTGTGGCTCGTTGTCTTTTTCTTTAGTTACCGCGTCGACATAAGGCAGACCCAACTCGTTCGCCAGTCTGCGGGCGAAGTCTGGTACCAATACCGGATTATTGACTGAAGGAACACTACAAACCCACTGAGGAGCAGGTTCGGGCTGCCATCGTTGAAGTATCATTTTCGCCACAGCTTCGACTAGTTCATCATTGAAGCGACCTGCAATCTTATTATGTTTGACCGTAGCGCCCCATCCTGCGTCACCCCATTGAGATAGAACGCGGCCTTCTTTCGCCTGCAGTTGCCGCAGACTGCCACTAAATCCGTACTCAACAAACGCGTTTACCGGAACTTGTACTTTCGGTTTAATCGGCGATTCTGCATGTCTGAGAAAAATCGCCGCCTCATGAATCAGATTAGCATTGATCGGTTGATCAACTAAAGGGCGGCCAATACAGGAATCACATTTGCCACAGAATGTCGGATCAGGGTCATCCAAAGCGCGCATCAAGAATCTCATCTTACAATTGTTTTCTTTCAAATATGCTCGTATTTCTGACCACTCCTGGTCCCTTTGAGTGGATAAATGCTGCATACGAGCGTGGTCCATTCGATAGGAAATGGGCACTCTCTTCCACAGACTTCCGTCTTTGATGATTGGCGGCGGATTTTCGACGCTCAGAAACTTAACGACTTTTTCAATCTGACTATAGCGTAGATTGGCTTGAGCTTCAATTTGACGAATTGTCAAACCATCGCTTTTTTCCAAAAATTGCAATATTTCGTTGACTTGAGTTTCCGGCGGAAAAGCAGAATCCTTGAAAAATGTATGAATGTCCAAATCTTCCGCGCCAGCCATCAAAACACCTAACGCGCTGTCAACCGAGCGTCCAGCGCGGCCGACCTGCTGATAGTAGGCGACAACTGAACCTGGGGATTGGTAGTGAATTACGAAGCTTACATCCGGTTTGTCGTATCCCATACCCAAAGCGGTGGTAGCAACCAACACTTTGAGTTGATTTTTTAGAAACAATTCCTCCAAATACTGGCGATAGGCGCTGCTGTTTTCAAAGCCATCAGCCATTGCGCTGGCGTGATAGGCTTTGGCCGCGATGTCATTGCTGATCAACCATTTCGCAACCATCTCGGAATCACGTACGGTCAGAGTGTATATGATGCCCGTACCGCTTAAAGTCGGTATGACTTGCGCGAGCCAAGCCATGCGAGCGGCCTGTTTCGGCAATACTATAGTCTGAAGTGCGAGACTTTCGCGAATCAACGGCCCACGCTTGATCTGAATATCACCTAATTGCGCCTGAATATCGTCCACAACCCGTTGATTTGCGGTCGCTGTCGTGCACAGTACCGGGGTGCTTGAAGGTAGCTGCCGCAAGATATTTACAATGCGGCGGTAGTCAGGTCGAAAGTCATGTCCCCAATCGGAAATGCAGTGAGCTTCATCGACCACCAATAGAGCGATGCGGTCCGCGACAGGTCGTAACACCTCTTCGACAAATTTGTCGTTAGCCAACCGTTCCGGGGAAATCAATAAGCAGTCAATATCGTTTTTCAAAACCTGTTCCTTAACTGCTTCCCAATAGCTTGTATTGGTGGAATTAATGGTTTCACAGAATATGCCTAAACGACCGGCAGATTCAATCTGGTTGCGCATCAGTGCTAGCAATGGTGAAATAATGATCGTTGGCCCCATCCCCCGGTCGCGGAAGATTTTTGCACTGATAAAGTAGACCGCGCTTTTCCCCCAGCCTGTACGCTGCACCAACAACAATTTTTCCTGCTGATTGACCACGGTGTCAATCGCCTCCCACTGCCCGTCTCGAAATTCGACAGTAGGATCGTTTACTGCAGTTCGAAGCATTGTTCGAGCGTTATTTCGATCCATTTTTTTTACAGATTAGCCCGGATATCTCGTGCGCCGTGGAAAGGCGCACGAGATTCCAGGCTAGTTGAGAAAAGATCCCTGTACTTTATTGCAGCAGGCAGGTCAGCTATGATTTTCGTGCAGTAGCTCTTCACGTTTACCTGCCTCGCCAAGTGATAAGCAACAGATTCGCCGAAGACTGCAAACGCTGCCTGATCTGGAACTCCAGACTCCGATATCACGATCTCATTCTTAGGGACTTCGGATCATAGAGTGCCTGTCGTTCAATATTGACCGGAATCAGGCGATGTTCGACCTCAAGCTCATAGCTTCCGTCAAACAGATAGTCGTCAGCAACGCCAGCTGTATTTCGAACGTACCCATAAGCAATGTTTTTACCGATGGTGTAACCCCAACCTGCGCTGGATGTCCAGCCGACCCGCTGACCGTCCCGGTAAATAGTTTCTCTTCCATGCAGGGTGATGTCTTCGTCCGCATTGGTAAAGCATGCTATGCGGCGTTTGAGCACGGCGTCGGCTTGTTCCAGCAAACGTGCCTGACCCATGAATGCAATGTCGCTGTTCAGTCTGACAATTCTTCTCATGTCGGCCTCGAGCGGCGTATAGTCCGGGCCAATGTCGGAGCCGAGTGCCAGGAATCCCTTTTCGAGTCGCAGCGTCTCAAGTGCCCGGTAACCAACGTTCTGAAGACCAAATTCCTTACCTCGAGCGACGATCGCGCGGTAGATTTCGGTCGTATTTTCTTTCGGAATATGGAGTTCCCAACCCAACTCGCCTGCGAAAGAAACGCGCAGTGCCAATGCGTCAAGCCCGCTGAGTTTTGTTTGTTTGGCATGTAAAAATGGAAACGATTCCCGACCCAGGTCACACTCCATAAGCGGCTCCAGTAACGTTCTCGAATTGGGACCGCTGATGGACAAAGTCGAATAGTCTTGAGTTACATCCTCGAGCGAAAACTCATGCAAATGGTCGGGTGCATGCTTCACAATATGATGAAAATGATGCGTTGCATAGCCAGTGCCGGCAACGATCAGGAATTCATGCTCAGCAAGCCGGGTGACTGTTGTATCGCACTCAATGCCGCCTGCAGAATTCAGCATGGTTGTATACACGACCGAACCCACAGGTCGGTCCATACGATTTGAGCACAGCCAGTTCAAAAGTGCCAGTGAATCAGTCCCGGTCAGCCGATACTTGGCAAACGATGACTGATCGATCATGCCGACGGATTCCCGGATAGCCCGGTGTTCAACACCCACTTTGTCGAACCAGTTCGGTCGTCCGAAAGAGTAAACATCCTTGGCCTTGGCACCGGCCGGGACAAACCAGTTAGCACGTTCCCAGCCGAGCTTTTCACCGAAACATGCGTTTGCTGCTTTCAGCTCATCATATAAAACAGAGTGATATCGCGGACGCCCGCTGGTATGTTCTTCAGCCGGCCAGGCCATTGTATAGTGCTTGGAACAAAGCTCGACAGTGCGCGTTGTGATCCACTTGGAATCCCGATGTACTTTACCGAATCGACGAATGTCGACTGCCCCGAGATCCATGGACGGCGCACCGTTTGATACCCACTCGGCCAAAGCCTTGCCTGCACCGCCAGCACTGGCAATGCCGAATGCGTTGAACCCGGTACCAACATAATAGTTTTTGAGTTCCGGCGCCTCACCCAGAATGAAGTTCCCATCGGGTGTAAAGGACTCCGGTCCGCAAATCATCTGTTTGATGCTGGCCGATTCCATTTGCGGCACCCGCTTGAGTCCAGCCTGCATGAGCGGTTCGAAGTGGTCGATGTCAAAGTCGAGCAGCGTAAAGCCGAAGTTGTCCCCCGGATTTTTAATATTCCAGGGTTGAGGGTTGAGTTCATAACCACCAAAAACCAGGCCGCCAACATCTTCCTTGAAGTAAATCAGTCGGTCCGGATCGCGCACAGTTGGCATATCGGCGCGCACCCCATCAACCTTGCCAGTCACGATGTAGTGATGCTTCATTGGCACAATTGGCACATTAACGCCGGCCAATTGCCCGAATGCGCGTGACCAAAGGCCTGCACAGTTCACCACTATTTCACAGTTGATCACCCCCGCATTTGTTTTAACCGCCTTAACCGCACCGTTTTCCGTATAGATTTCCGAAACACCGCAATTTTCAACAAAATGAACGCCGCGAGCTCTGGCGCCCTTGATGAGTGCCCGGGTGAGATCGGAGGGGTTCGCCTGTCCGTCGGTTGGCAAGAACGCAGCCCCCAGCAGGTCAGACGAATCCAGGATCGGGCACAGCTCGAGTGCTTCTTTGGGTGTCAAAAAATCCATCTCAAGCCCAAAGGAATGCGCCATGGTAATCTGGCGCTTGATTTCCCGAACGCGTTCTTCGTCGCAGGCCAGCCGCAGCCCGCCGTTCATCTTCCAGCCGGTTGCCTGACCGGTTTCCTGCTCGAGCTCGGCATATAGCTCAACCGAGTACTTGAGCAGTTGTGTGATGTTGGCATTGCTTCTGAGCTGTCCGACCAGTCCGGCAGCATGCCAGGTTGAGCCATTGGTGAATTCACCCTGTTCCAGCACGATACAGTCGGTTTCACCGAGCCGAGCAAGGTGGTAAGCAGTGGATGAGCCAATAATGCCACCACCGACGATAACAATTTTGCAGTGCTGAGGAATCATTCCGGGCCTCAGGATGAATTGGAGTTGTCTATAAGCCGAGGGCCTGTTTACGCTTGCGTGCAGCAGCCGAAATCAGTCGGTCTGTAATAATTGCGATAAAGGCGACTGAAAGCCCGGCAACCAGGCCTCTGCCGGTATCGGCCTTGGTGAGTGCAATATAGACCTCCTGACCAAGGTCGCGGGTGCCAACCAGTGCGGTTATCACCAGCATCGAAAGTGCAAACATGACAGTCTGATTGACGCCGAGCATGATTTCTGGCCAGGCCAGTCGAATTTGCACCTTGGCCAAAAGCTGGCGTTTGGTACAGCCCGATGTCTTGGCCGCTTCAATCAGGGAAGGGGAGATCTGCTCGATTCCGTAGAGCGTGTAGCGCACCGCAGGCGGCAGGGCGTATAGAACCACGGCAACCATGGCTGAAAACTCACCGACTCTGAACAGCATCACGACCGGCAGCAGGTAGACAAAACTTGGCAGCGTCTGCAGCGTATCGATAAACACCAGAACCGGCTTCTTTAATATCTGGTAGCGCGACGCAATGATGCCGACTGTCAGGCCAATCAGCGTTGCCGTGACGACTGAAATGCCACACAGGTAAACGGTGATCATCGCTTTGGTCCACTGACCGGTGATCAGTATGAAGCTCGCACATGCAACGACCAGCAGTGCCAGCCTGATTCCGCCGAGCTGTAATCCTGCCAGAGCCAGCAGTATCAGCACCCCTGGCCAGGGCAGGCCAAGCAGAAATGCCTTGACTGGCTTTAGAATATTAAGCAGCAGAAAAACTTTGACGGCCTCTAGCTCATCAAAGAAATTGATGTTGATCCACTTGATGAGATCGTTCCAGAACTGACCTGTAGATACTTCAAGATGGGTTGGCCACTGGGCAAAAAAGGGCCATAAAAACCCCGCCAGGGTCGTCAGCAGCAGCACCGCTATTGCCAGGCTGAGATTTCGATGTCTTTGCAAAAATGTTGGCGGCGGGTCGGAACTTGGTGCAGGACTCTTGCTCGCCCAGGCTTGCGTCAGCCGGTCAAGCACAATTGCAATCAGCGTGATTGCGATACCCGCTTCGAGACCATCTCCAATCGCCTGACGCCTTAGCGAAGCGAGCACATCAAAACCAAGGCCGCCAGCGCCAATCATCGAGGCAATAATCACCATATTCAGCGATAGCATGATGACCTGATTAACGCCAACCATCAGTCCCGGTGCGGCAGCCGGAATCAGCACCCGCCAGGTCATCTGGCGTTTGGTGCAACCGACCATTTTTCCGAACTCCTTGATTTCACCCGGTACTGTCTTAAGTGCAAGGATTGTCAGACGAACCATCGGCGGCATTGCATAAATCACAGTTGCTGCAACGGCTGAAACCGGGCCGAAACCAAACAGGAACAGGACCGGCACCAGATATGCGAATATCGGCACAGTCTGCATCAGGTCCAGGATGGGTGTGATGGCGCGCTCGAACTTTTCGTAGCGGTATCCGAAGATACCGATCGTTGCGCCAAATACGATGCCGATGGGCACCGCGACTGCAATTGACGAAAAGGTAATCGCAGCGCTTTCCCAGTTTCCGAACACTGCCAGATACGCGACGCACAGAAACACCATCAGTGCAAGCTTCCAGTCCCGCAGTCGGTATGCAACCACGGTTAGCACGGCGGTCAGCCCCAGCCAGGAAACCGGCGGTGACTGCCACGTTTGACCGTCACCCAGCGGCACCGCAAAGCCTGATGCAAATAACGAGCGGATGATCTGATAGGGGAACTCAATACAGGCGGCAACAGCTCTGGTAAACTCCTTGAAGGTCCAGGGAAACACATAGGCCTCATTGTTGACCATAAACTTGAAAAAACCGGTTACGCACAATCTTACGCTTGTGCAACTGCCGAGAGCTTCAATTTTCCAGGTGAGTTCCTTCGGCGCTTTTACCGCCCACGACCATAAGTCGCCACCCGCCCAAATGCCGGCAACTGCGGCAATTGCAACCAGCCACGCAAAAAGCCACGAATGAGTGAATTCGAACCTTTCAGCTGTACTGACAGCAGTTTTCATATGGCGAATTGGGAAAAAAACTAGGGCTGCTTGACCAGTACGTCGATGACAGCATCGCGGGACAGTTGACCGATCACGGTGTGATTGTGATCGACAACATCAAAGGGCAGCTCCGATCTAATGAGATCTTCTGCCAGGTCCTGAATTTTTGTATTGCCGGAGACTTGCCCACCCGTGGATATGCCAGGATTGTGCGGGCCCATCACGGTCTTTGCAGTGAACACCTTCGCTCTAGAAAGATCATTGGTGAACTCTTCTACATAGTCGTCCGCGGGATTGATGATCAATTCTTCAGGGGTGCCGATTTGAATGATCGCACCATCTTTCATAATCGCAATTCGATCGGCGAGCCGCACTGCCTCATTAAAGTCATGGGTAATAAAGACAATGGTTTTACTGAGCATGGACTGAATGCGGAGAAACTCATCCTGCATTTCTCGACGAATGAGCGGGTCCAGGGCTGAAAACGGTTCATCAAGGAACCAGATCTTGGGTTCAACACAAAGCGAGCGTGCAATTCCAACCCGTTGCTGCTGGCCGCCTGACAACTCCCTGGGGTAGTATGATTCCCGGTCCTGCAGCCCGACAAGTTCGATGACTTCGCGCGCACGGCGCTCGCGCTTGATTCGATCAATTCCCTGGACTTCCAGCGGGAAGGCTACGTTGCCAAGCACGGTCAAATGCGGCATCAGTGCAAAGTGCTGGAAAACCATGCCCATCTTGTGCCGTCGAATCTGAATCATTTGTTTCTCAGAGTGCTTGAGCAAGTCTTCACCTTCGAACATCACTTGACCGTGAGTCGGTTCGATGAGTCGCGAAAGACACCTTAGCAGGGTTGATTTGCCGGAACCGGAAAGACCCATAATGATGAATATTTCACCTTCAGCCACTTCAATATTGGCATCTCGTACCGCACCGATCAGCGCGTTCCGAGCGAGCAGCTCATCGGTAATTTGCGGGTGTTCGGCAATAAACTGTTCAGGATTACGGCCAAACAGCTTCCACACATGCGTGCAGGTCAGAATCGGTTCAGGTTTGGAATCCATCGGGGCGTTAGTTTGATGAATCAGGCGCGGGTAATGAAAGCACGCCAGTAGCCAGATAAGGTACTGGCGTGCCTAAAGAGATGACTTTAGTTGGACTGATGATTACATAGTCCAGGCTTTCCAGGCTGATTCGTTGTTTGCCAGCCATTCAGCAACAACATCCTCTACCGTCTGACCTTCAAGGTCAACCTTGATGATCAGCGCAGCCATGATTTCATTGTCAATGGTGAAATTACGAATCGCCTGGTAGGCTTTCGGCCATTTTGCTTCACCACCGGCCCAGCCGACAGCCTTGATCCAGCCTCTTGGTTTGCCACAGTCGTAAGCCATATCGGGATTGGAACCCCAGGCCGGGTCGTTGTAGCATTCGTCCGTATAAACCGGAAAATCCACCCACTCACCTTCATATTTTGCAGGTGCCCAGTGAGGTGCATAAACCCAGGCCAGGATCGGTGCCTGGCGCTGGTAGGCCGATTCGATTTCACCGAACAGGGCCGCATCAGTTCCGGCATGGACAACTTCATAGTCGAGACCGAGCGACTCAGCGCGCTCATCATCGTAGCCACTCCAGGTTACCGGACCGCCAAGGTAGCGGCCTTTCGGATGAGTTTCCGGCGTTGAAAATGCTTCAGCGCAGTCGTTGAGTGCGGTCCAGTCAGGCAGTCCCGGACATTTTTCTTTCATATAGAGCGGGTACCACCATTCTTCAATGGCGTGCATGCCTGTTTCACCGAGATCGACCGTATTGCCGGTCGCAAGAGACGCTTCCAGTGCATCCTTACCGGTTGTTTCCCAGATTTCAACCGCCACGTGCAGGTCACCGGATTCCAGACCGACGAATTGAGCGATGTAGTCTGCAGGAACATACTCGATGTTGTATCCCATTGACTTTAGAATTTCGCCAATCAGCGTCGCGGTAATGAATTGACCGGTCCAGTCGTGCCAGGTAATCTTGATTGGATCAGAGGACTCAACCTCTGCTGAGGCCATCGGTGCATAAGTAAATAATGCAACGGTAAAGGCAACAATCAAACTACGTAGTGTTTTTTTCATAACGTATTTCCTCCGTAAAGTAAATCAAGGGGTCGGTCAGATTAATTCTAACCAGAAAATGAAGTCAAATTCTTGTAACTTTCGGACACTCACAGCTTTACCACCTCGCACGCGAGGTCACTGTCACTTGCAAATATATTTCTACCTCAATAAATTACGCTGAATTTGTCAATTATCCTGTTCAAGAGACTGGCAAAGCAGATTCGAGGCGATGCGAACAAGTTTCGTGATGCGCAGTTATTCGAACATATCCTGAAACTGTGCCCAATTCGCTTCGAAGCGTGTTCGGTTCATATTGGTATATCCTTCATAACCCGGGTCCTGGTCGGGGTAAAGGTCGGTCATGGATGCCGCGACATTGTCACTGTCGAGACTTGAGGTAACCTCCTGAACCATTCCCCACATGTATTCACGCAGGTTAAGTGCCAGCTTAAATGCAGTCAACTGCCGGTAGGTTGCATCATCGACCGTACCGCAGTACAGATTAAATAATTCTGTTTCAGATTCAGCGCTCAAATCAGCGTTGCAACTGACTCCGACTAAATCAAACATCGGATGCCCGTAGCCACCATAGTCCCAGTCAATCAGCCAGATCTGGCTGTCATCATCGAACATGAAATTCTGCGGCACTGTGTCGTTGTGTGTAAATACCGGCGTATAGGGTTCGACTGTAGCCTCGATGAGGTTGTTGATGCGAATGATCTCCGGCAAAAGATCGGTCAGTCGGGAGTTTTCCTTAAGGCCGACATCAACGTAGTTTCGAATCACCTGGACTGGCCAAAAATAAGTCAGTGATCCGTGTACATGTTCTGAACCCCGGTGAAGACGGTGCAGTACATCGACAATCTTTGCGAGATTATCGCTCAAGCCCATATCTTCCATTCTCAGGCAGCCACCCGGTACGAATTCTACAATTGCGAGCCCGGGTTCGGAGTGCCGGATCCCGGGGCTTACGCCAATATCCGCGGCAGCGATCATTGAT
>JAJDZL010000147.1 GCA_022824665.1 Gammaproteobacteria bacterium
GCATACGTCGGTCGGGAAACTAAACCCCTGGATCATTCGGTATATAGCAACTGATTGGGTTGGTCGATGGATTTCGTAGCGGTAGATGTAGAAACGGCAAACCGGGACAAGTCTTCAATCTGCCAAATCGGGTGGACGGTGGTAAGGAATGGAACCATATCCAGTAGCGATGCCCTCTTGATTGATCCTGAGACCTACTTTGACCCTTTCTTTGTCAGCATCCACGGTATCACTGAAGATGCAGTGAGAGGAAGTCCCAAATTTGCTGATGTCAAGCAGAAGTTCCACGAACTGATGAATAACTTACCGGTAATAAGTTATGGTCTTTTCGATAAAGCGGCTTTTGACTTGGCAAATAACGCAGATGTCGACACTCCTTTCGTAACTAATTCCAATTGGATTAACGGCCAAAAAATTGTCCGACGTGCCTGGCCAGAGCACTTCAAGAATGCTTGGCGACTCAGTTTCGTTGCAAGTACCCTCAGCCTCGATCTTCAAGCTCATGATGCAGGTAGCGATGCGCGTGTGTTGGCGGAAGTAATCTTGCTTGCATCAGAAAAGTTGGAAATGTCCTTCGGTGAACTTGTCGCGCGAGCAGAGCAACCGGTCACCTTAAAAAAATCAACTAAAAAACCATATTATCAATCACTCAGGATGCAGGGCAACAGCAACGGACCGCTGTCGGGTCAGAACATTTGCTTCACTGGCTCCTTGGGAATTTCGAGGCGAGAAGCAGCAGAACTGGTCAACGGGTTAGGTGCTGCTATCAGTACTGGAGTAACAAAAAAGACGACTATACTCGTTATAGGTACTCAAAATTCGCCAATGATTACAGATGGCAAGAGCAGTAAGCATAAAAGAGCAGAGGATCTGATCCACGATGGCTGTGGCATCGAAATCTTAGATGAAAATCAGTTTCTCCAGGTCCTAGGTTATCGCAAGTAGCAAGTTATTCTTCGACTTTATACGCCGGTGTGTTGTTCCAATGGTGTCCATGGATACACATTTGTACTCGCCTGAGTCGAACTCAATTTTCCGGCCGTCATCGAGAGATGCCTCCTGCATCAGGGCAGGCTTTTGCCTCGTCAGTCGCACCCAATTGAGGGTGCTGCGACCGACTCACTTGGCCGAATTTGTGCGAAATCGCTCAAATCATGGCAGATCGCACCGCAGAAGCAACTCAGATACCGCCAAAACGGTAAAATCAAGGGGTGCTGAGCACTCAATCACTGCAGATTCACCAGCCCTGTATGCTGAAACCCCGATAAACGAATGTACCTGATTCGCATCCAATGCTGGCATAGGAAACCGCATCCAATAAGTAAAATGTAATTCGAATCCAATAGATGATTTAGGGCTTTGTGAATACCTTGGCGTTGGTTACCCGATCTTGCCATCGTAGGCCCAGAGAATCCGGAAGATACCCGCCAGTTTCAAAATTTGTCATGAAGCAAATGGTCGAAATGCGCAAATACGTTCTTGCGCTTTGCCTAGTGGTACTAGTCGTATCAGTGGTAATTGTGTCCGGCAGTTCTGCATCTGATGGAATCCTGCGACTGGCAACCACAACCAGTACCGAGAATTCCGGTTTGATCGACAAATTAATTCCAGTTTTTTCCAATCGATATGGCGTAACCGTACATACCATTGCGGGAGGGACGGGGCGCGCTCTGAATCATGCCCGAAACGGAGATGTAGACGTAGTATTAGTTCATGCGAAACAATCCGAACTGGAACTGGTTTCCAGTGGTTTCGGTATACATCGTACCGAAATTATGTATAACGAATTCGTGATCGTCGGTCCCAACTCAGATCCAGCCCGAATTAATGGAACGCTGAGCCTTGGTCAGGCATTTGTAAAGATTGCCCAATCGGGTTCATCATTTGTATCTCGCGGTGATGATTCAGGGACTCACAAGAAGGAACTGACCATCTGGAAGGAAATCAACATTGAACCGGATGGTGATTGGTACAAGGAGGTTGGACTCGGTATGGGACGTGCTCTGCAAATTGCGGATGAACTTGAATCCTACATCCTGACTGATAAAGGCACCTGGCTGGCACTACAGGGCCGACTGTCGTTGCCGGTTCATGTTGACGATACACATGATGGGCGAAACGTTTATGGAATTATCGCGGTCAACCCGGAAAAGCACCCGCAGGTGAATTATTCGTCCGCGAAGATTCTGATTGACTGGATTCAGTCTGATGAAGCCAAGACCATAATTACCGAACACCGGGTCAACAATGAGCAATTGTTCTATATCATTGATTGAAGTGAAGTTCGATTTGACATACCTTCGAGCCAATTTTGTCAGCCCCTCTTTTTTGATACGTTTAGCGAAATAAGATGGATGGTCTGATCGGTGCGAGTGTTGAAGCGCTGCGCCTGTTGCTCACTGGGGATTGGGATATCTGGGAAATCGTTCTGATTTCCTTTTCGGTATCGTTTCGCGCGATTTTGTTTATCTCACCGGTCGCTATTGTGGTTGCGTTCGCTCTTGCGTACGGTAATTTTGCTGGTCGGCGAACACTGATAACCATTGTCAATTCTATGGTAGCTCTGCCGGCAGTCGTAGTCGGGCTGCTGCTCTATATGCTACTGTACAGTTCCGGCCCATTCGGTGGCTGGCGATTGCTGTTCACACAGTGGGCGATGATCTTTGGGCAGATGATCCTGGCGTTCCCGCTGCTAGTCGCAATGATGCACTTATCGTTGCAAAGCATCGATTTGAGTGCCTGGCAGACTGCGCGAACTCTGGGTGCAGGAGCGTTCAGGGCGATGTTTACCATTATGCGAGAAGTTCGTTTCGGGCTGATTGCTGCGACTGTTGCGGCGTTGGGCCGCGTGATTTCGGAGGTCGGATGTTCAATCATGGTGGGTGGCAACATACTGCACCATACGAGAAACATTCCTACTGCAATTGCGCTTGAGACATCGAAGGGGGACTTCGAGCAAGGCATTGCGCTTGGTGTTGTGCTGATTACGCTTGCATTAGCACTCAACTTTGCAGTTGCGACGGTACGTGGTCGGGATATGGCACGTCACTGATCTGAAAAAAAAGATGGAAAACTCCCGTCAAGAATTGATTGCAATCATGCAGGTTCGAAAGTCTATTTCGAACCGTACGGTGCTGGATATTGATGAACTGACCGTTGTGCAGGGTGAATGTGTGGTATTGCACGGTGAAAATGGCGCCGGTAAATCCACTTTGCTGAAAATTCTCTCTGGACTGGTTATGCCGGACCGGGGAATGGCAGCGATCGATGGTGTGACGCTATCGTGGCGACAGGCACTTCGGGTATTCCGCAAGGAAGTTGTCTATCTTCACCAGACACCATACCTGTTTGATCGGTCGGTGGAGGACAATATAGCATATGGGCTGAAGCGTCGAATTCCCAGCCGCGAAGAAGTCAAGCACAAAGTTGCCGAGGCACTTGAGTGGGCCGAGCTCACTCATCTTGCCAAACGCAATGCGCGTGAGCTGTCAGGCGGCGAAAAACAGCGTGTTGCGCTGACAAGAGCCAGAATTTTAGCACCCCGGCTGCTGTTGCTGGATGA
>JAJDZL010000114.1 GCA_022824665.1 Gammaproteobacteria bacterium
GTTGTGGCTTGCGTGAGGTTGCAAGTCGATTGCGCATGCGCTCCGTTCGGCACCGCTAGGATTAGCAGCAGAAACAGGCCGAGCACGAACGCGACAGCGCCGCGGCCGGCCGGGAAAGACTCAGGCCGGGAGGCGGAATGCCCCCACCCGAAGCGGCGCAGCCACGCGCCCGTGCTTGTGGCCGATCTGCGGACGCAGGTGGAGCGGTTTGGCTTGGCAACGTACGGCATAGAATGACTCCAATAGATATAAAAATCAGAATTATATGTAACATATCATTGTTATTAGTTTATTAATAAAAGCCATTAAATTAGGTTAATTAACAATACCAGGATAATCATAAAAGAGATCCACTAAGGACTAAACATTCGATTGTTTAATTGTCACAATAAGGGCCATAAAACGTATTTCACATGAATAATCCACAACTAAATATTGATCTTATGTAGATTAAGGATCACCCAACTGCAGAATATGCAGAACGTCAAAAATGGGATGCGCTGATGTCGGCACACCACTATCTGCCGTATCACGGTTTGTTCGGCAAGTCGCTGCGCTACATTGCGTACCTCGAGGATCAGTGGCTGGCACCGCTCGGCTGGCAGGCCGATGCGTTCAAGCCGGGCGCCCGCGACCGCTGGATCGGCTGGCCCGCCGAGTAGCAGTTCTCTCGTCTGCACCTGATCGCGAACCATGTTCGCTTTGTCATCCTGCCTCAGTTTCAGGTGTACAATCTGGCCTCGCGGGTGTTGTCGCGGAGTCTGCGGCGTTTGCGCACAGACATGGCAAAGATAAACGGGTATCCGGTGGTGCTGGCGAAGACGTTTGTGGACCGACGCTAATTCACAGGTGCCAGCTATCGGGCTGCGAATTATTTTCTCTTTGGGTTTCACCCGGGGCTTTGAGCGGGTGCCGGGCGGCCCGGCCTGCGACCGTTACCATGGTCATCAAAAGGAGATTTTCATGGATGCACTTAATCGCAATGCGAAACGCATCCTGACCGGCGCCGAGGCACCGGCACCACACGCGCAAGTCGCATGGCCTGAGCCGCTGACCACGGTTGAGTATGCGAGTCTGTACGGTGCGTACTGCGCGGCGCAGAATGCCGATTACCGCAGCTGTCACGGCCGTCGCTACCTCGTTAGCCTGCGTGCTGACGATCGCCACTGCGGCTCGTCTGGCGGGCTAGCGCGGCGTGACTGCGTTGGCCGAGTTTGCCGCCTTGCTCACGCAGGAGCAGCTGCAGACGAGCGTCGCGTTTTACAGTCCGAGCCAGCGGTGTTATACGGCCCCGCGCACCACGACGTTTCATGACATTTTCTCGCAGCTGCCCGACTGGGTGATTTAGACCGTCGGCGGGCGCTGGCTGCAGCAAAGGCTGTCCGAGGGACAGGGCATTGCGATGGCCGGCAAATGCATCCGCGGTGGCGCCAAGCAGCTGGACAACGAATGTATGACGGTAGCGGCAGTGGCGTACGGTCGCCCCGGTGTGGAAAGCGGCCACGGCTGTGTGGAGCGGGCCAGCTGCGGGCAGTGGATGTGACCGGTGCTTGGTGGGACGGCTATATTGAACTGCCCGGCCGGTACCAGGCAATCCGGATTGAAAGATGGCGTGACAACCTCAAGTGCGGCAATCAATCCACTGAGATCACCTGCGCGGTAACCTCATTGCCACCTGCGCGCACCGCGGCCGGGCGGCTCAACTCGCGGCTACGCGAGCATTGGCACATTGAAAACGCCAACCATGATGTGCGAGACTTGACCGATGATGAAGACCGCTGCCGTGCCCGGGTCACAAACCTGCCACAGAATCTTGCGGCACTGACCAACATTGCCATCTCGATTATTCGTCTGCAAGGACGTTTCGAATACATCGCGCAGTTCAACCGCTAGTTCGCCGCACGAACCCGGGAAGCGCTGGATCTGATTGTCAAGCTGCGGTCGAGCTGAATCATCAGGACAGGCTTTTGCCTCGTCAGTCGCGCTCAATTGAGGTGCGACCGACTCACTTTGCTGAATTTGTGCGAAATCACTCAAATCATGGCAGATTGCACCGCAGAACCGCCTCAGATACCGTCAATACGGAAAAATCAAGGGGTGCTAAGCATTCAATCACTGCAGATTCACCAGCCCTGTATGCTTAATCCCCGATAAACGAATGTACCTGCTTCGAAACGGCCTGTTCTGGTATTCAAACTGGTTTCCTGCTATATTTGCTGAACTATCGAAGTTGCTTTTGTCGCTGAGATATTTAATTTGATTAATAATAACAGGTTAAATTAGAATAAACCCATGGTATACCAAGCCGGGAACTCATTGAAAATGTTTGGTGAGCAAGTAATTTTTGAAAATTCGAATAACAATAAACTCGATAGTTTTATCAATAATCAATTGGAGGAAATGACATGAAAAAATTAATCCTAAGTGTAATCGGAGTGGTTATGGCGGGATTTCTGACGGTTCCAGTATCCGTCGCTGATTATCCGGAAAAACCAATCACATTAATGACGATGGTACAACCCGGCGCCCAGATTGATCGTCTTGCCAGAGGACTTGCCGAACGTTTAAGCAAGGAACTCGGTCAACCGGTTAACGTGAAAAACGTGACTGGCGGCTCACATGGAAGTGTGATGGCAACCGAATTGAGTAAGTCCAAGGCAGACGGGTACACATTGGGAGTCGCCGCGGTTACAGCTTACACCTACCAGCCACATCATTCGCCGGTGAAATACGGCTTTGATGATTTTGACTATCTGTCGCTGGTGGCATTGAATTCAAGCGGATTTATCTCTTTACCTGATCGTCCATGGAATACTCTGAAAGAAGCATTCGAATGGGCAAAAGCCAACAATGAAGCTTTGGTATGCATGTTCCATGGCGCCGATGACCGCGATGCGATTCAGCGAATTGCCAAGGCTGAAGGCGTCAACATCTCGCTGATACCCAGCAAAGGCGGTCCTTCCGTCATCAAGGCGGTAACCGGCGGGCATGCGGACATTGGCTATGTCGGCGCGATACTCTACGAACACGTCAGAGCCGGACGGTTGAAATTACTGGCCTCCGCACTCAATGAACGATTGCCGCCGCTTCCGGATGTACCAACACTCAAGGAGCAAGGCTACGATGAAGCGGTCGAGATGATCGTTGGATTGGTTGCTCCTAGAGGCTTGCCTGACGATGTCGCAACCACCGTGCTCGGCGCCGCTGACAAACTCGCCAATGATGCTGACACCAACGCCTTTATCACTGAAAAGTTATTGATGCTGCCAGTGACCTGGGGACAGGAGCATGCTCAACAGTCACTGAAGGACCTGTATGATCTCTTTGGTGAACAGGCAAAAAATCAGTAATTTGATTTTCGTACAGTAGCCTGATTGTGTTCTGCAGGACAGAACATTGAACAGGATTCAACGCGACATGCTGGCCAATGTGGTCATCACATTGGTCAGCGTGTTATTACTCACTTGGGCAATTCCGGTGTACACTCCGGCATACCCTGGTTATGGGGCTTCGCCAGCCCTGGTCCCGATTGTTGCCGTTGGTGTTATGCTGGTCATGGCGCTACTCGCGATCATACGGACTACATTGGCGATTAAAGGCAATACGCCTTTCAGCGAAGAAGAGTCAACGTATCCGGACGAGGGAGGAGGCTCTGGATTTACGCAGGTCGGCAGGCTGGACATTGTCCATTTGGCCAAATTCATGGTACCCGCGGCTTTGCTGGTAATCGGAATCGGTACAATTGGGTATATACCTTCAGCTCTGGCTTTCCTATTGCTGCTCCAGTTCCTGGTTGGTGCTCGCAACTGGATCAAAATTGTGATTCTGGCAATCATTACTGTTGCACTGATGTATGCTGCCATGCGGTACGGTTTTGGTGTGCCGGTACCCGGCAATTAACCGGGAGTCGAAGCCGAAGGATTAACTCATGGAGATGATATTTGCCGGACTGATGGACTCACTGTCCCCGGTGAGTCTGTTGTTCGTATTTGTCGGCGTTTTCACCGGTGTCGCGGTGGGCGCGGTGCCTGGGATCAACGGTCCGATGGCGATCGCTCTTTTCATTCCGTTAACCTACTACATGTCTCCGCTGGCCGCCATCGGATTCCTGGTTGGGCTCAACAAAGGAGCCTTTTTTGGTGGTGCGATTTCGGCGGTACTGTTACGCACGCCCGGCACACCGGAAGCCGCAGCTACAACCTGGGATGGCTATCCATTAACCGAACAGGGAAAAGGAGAAAAAGCGCTAAGAATGGCGCTTTTCAGTTCCGTATCCGGGGACTTTATCTCAACCGCAGTTTTGATTCTGATTGCCGCCCCGCTGGCGACGGTCGCGCTCTATATGGGCCCGCCCGAAATGTTCGCACTGATATCGCTGGCGCTGACTGTAATCGCCGGCATCGGTACCAAATCGATTTCCCGTGGGCTTATCGCTGCCGCGGGCGGACTGTTGGTCGGTATGATCGGCACGGAACCGGTCACCGCACTGCCGCGTCTGACGTTTGATATTTATCGTCTTGAAAGTGGTCTGTCTTTAATTCCGGTGGCAATCGGACTGCTGGCATTTTCTGAAATTCTGATTCAAATGGAACGTCTCAAGTTACGTGCCAACGCTGACGAAGCGGCACGCAAATTTTCTGATAAACCTGAAGACAAGTACGTATCAAAAAAAGAATTTTTTGGATGCACCCGAACCTTGCTGCGAGCCAGTGCCATTGGCATTGGCGTTGGTGCCATGCCAGGATTGGGCGCACCGGTCGCCTCGTTCCTGTCCTATGACCAAGCACTCAAAAGGGCGAAACGTCCCGAGGAGTTCGGTAAAGGCCGTTTGGAAGGAATTGCGTCATCCGAGGCTGCCAATAGCGCGGTCGTTGGTGCCAGCCTGATTCCCTTGTTCGTACTGGGCATACCTGGCAATTTGGCAGTCGCAATGCTGATGGGTGCGTTCATGATCCATGGCATGATGCCAGGTCCCCTGCTCTTTGAAGAAAATTCTCAGTTGATGTACGGCGTTTTCGGCAGTCTCGTGATTGCCAGCTTATTCCTACTGGTTATCGGCAGATTCGGCTTGAGACTGTTCTGCAAGGCAGTCCAGATCCCGGCTGTAATGCTGTATCCCGTGGTTATTTTCACTTGTATTATGGGTGCTTATCTCGGTCAGTCATCAATGTTCGATGTGATCGTCATGCTGGTATTTGGTGTCATTGGCTACTTCATGCGTAAGTTTGATTTCTCGTACGTGGCATTTTTAATCGGGTTTATTCTCGTGCCTGAGTGGGAAAGAGCACTGCAGCAAGTTGTCATCACTTCTCAGTATGATCCGTTTATGTTCTTTCGACGACCGGTAGCGGTGATATTGATGTGCCTGACATTTTTTGTGGTCATCCGCACGTTCGTTTTGAGCACTAGAAAAAACAACTGATGGTCGTTATTCATCGTTCGATGGGTGGCAAGACCGGGCAAGTGACTGGAGGTGACCTTGCAGCTTGATTGGCCCAAGGAGAGTGCTGTCGATCCAAATACGGATTACCATCGCTGGTTTCATCCGGCAAGCAACTATTGCCTGGATTTTCACGGTGACCCGGAAACTTCAAACTTGCGGGTATTTTCTGATGGCAACCACCATATGGCACTTGAACAGACGCTGGAGTCGTTTCGCTCAAGCTACGGACTGTCATCTGTCTTCTACTGTACAACACCACCCAAAGTGTATCTGGACTGGATGCAATCTGGTGTAATCGAAATAGGCAATCTTCGTTTGAGCGTGGTTCCGGACATCGTCATTGGTCCCGATGACATTATGGATAGCCTTGTGAAGGAAAAAAAAGTATGCCGCAACCAGGTGTTCGCGCAAAGTTGTGGGAACAGTTTTCTGGTGCTGAAGGACAATCCGAAGAATATCCGCGCGCTGAGCGATCTACTAAGAAAGGATGTGAGGCTTTTTATCTCCAATCCTGTCACCGAAAAGGCAAGCTATACGGTTTATCGTCAAACCCTTGAAGGCATGGCGCCTAAATCAGGGATTACCAAGAATTCAATTGGAGATTTACTGGCAAGTGATCGAGTACATTTTGGCGAATTGATTCACCATCGGGAAGCTCCCCAGACGATCGCGAATGGACAGGCCGATGTCGCAATCGTCTATGATCACCTGGCGTTGCGCTACTGCCGAATTTTTCCTGAAATTTTCGAGCGGATTCGGTTACCAACAGATGAACACAATATCGTCACGTGTTATGCGATCGGCCTTGTCAAAGAAAGCTGTCAAGTGGCTTGCGATGCATTTGAGTTTTTTTTGAGTGACAAAGCCGCGTCGATCTATCGACATCATGGCTTACAATCGCCCCACTGAGGCGTGAGTTTACGGCAGCGTATTTTGGCAATCGAACTTAGTGAATTAGGGCCATGGTGGAATTGCAGACGAATTAGATCGCGCTGACGGGATGAATGTACAACGATGTTTTTTGAATTCCAAGCGGCCATAGTTTGTGGCAGAATAAGAGGATTAGATTCAATAATGAGCGACGTGACTGCCAATCAACACGATATGCACACGACAGTATTTGATCAGCCGCTTGCAAACTGCGGCTGGAGTTGATTTTGATGATCGTAAGCCGGTTGCGTCAGTGGTGATCCTACTGGCACTTACAGAGCATTGCACCTTGGATCGTACCGGTTGATTCCGCGCATCACCATGTGGCGCAGTCCAGTGGAACATTGAGGAGGAAACATAATGCAAGAACGCAAAGAAAAAACACAGAACTGGTCCCAGTTCAGCACTTCGGAAGCTGAAATCAGACAAAAACTGGGAGACTATTTTGCGCCCAAAGGCCTTTATGACAAAACCAGAAGCATGTCGTTTCTCGGTAAGGTCACTTGCAATGTCAGCGAACTCGTGGCAGGTGAATGGACCGAAATCGTATTGGATTACGAAGTCGGCGCGTCCGGCATTGCCGATGGCGCCTGGATTAAGGCAACGTTTAAGTTCTACTCGGATTGGGCGTTATTTCAGACAGCCGATCCAAAGGCAGCCAACTATGTGTCTGCTGAATATCAGGCAGGCCCGCTTTGTGAGGGACAAAGCCCAGCAACTGTTCAGTCGCTCAAGGTGCGCTTCGATCAAAAAGGTCATGAGCGTCCATTCCAAAAAGCGATCATCGTTGACACTGTCGATGGATTTTTAAAGCCCGGTGATCACATTATTGTCCGCCTTGGGGATCGAAGAGGTGGCGGTCCGGGTACCAGAGTTCAGACATTCATAGAAAAGGGATTCCAATTCCGCTGTTATATTGACCCGCTTGGGACATCGAGATTTTGCGCCATTCCTGGCGATGTCGAAATCGACATTGTCCCAGGCTCACCGGCTGAACTGGTGATGGCCGGATCGCGTATGCTGCGACCCGCAGAACCCATCGTTTTGGGGGTTCGAGCTGAAGACGTATGGGGCAACACCTGCTTTGACGAAAATATCGATGTATTGGTCACAGCCCGCTTAGAGGGCACGCAGGTTTATCAGCAAAAAATATCGCTGGCGAGTCAGGGTTGGGCATTTGCCGAAATTCCCGACCTGCCCACTAATACAGCGGGAGAGCTTGCGGTAACTGCAACCGCAATCGACAATCATTCGCTAAAAGGCGGTGAGTTTTTTGTCACCATTGACGAATCCTGTCCCAGTCCGCGCTTGTTTTACGGTGATCTGCATGTTCATTCCGACAACACTGTGGGCACCAACGACACTGTCTACAACCTCACTTATGGGCGCGACATCGCACGGCTGGATTATCTGGGCTACACTGCGAACGATTTTCAAATTACCAAGGCCAATTGGGATGAAGATGTCAAACTCATCCACAGCCTGAATAAAGAGGGTCAATTCGTTTGCTATCCGGGCACCGAATGGTGTGGTAATTCATGTGCCGGAGGTGATCATAATGTGGTATTTCTGCACGGCAAAACACCCGAGTTTCCGTTCGATGCCAAGGGCAATATCGCGCGTTCATTTGAGTGGAACGAAGACATGGATAGCGAAACGATCCAGCCGGGTGCCTGGCCATTGGAAGAACTATGGGGAACTTATATCCACGACCCGGAAGGTCATCTCATCATGCCGCATGTCGGTGGACGACGTTGCATCATGGACTGGCATCATCCCGTTTTAGATCGACTCGTCGAGATCACTTCAGCCTGGGGACATTTTTCGTGGCTGTATCAGGAAGTAGCCGCTCGAGGATATAAGCTTGGTGCCTCGGCCAATGGAGATGAACATCGGGGTCGCTGTGGCGGTGGTGTGCCAGGCACAGCAGTATTTGGTACCAAAGGTGGCGTAACGGGTTTGATCAGCAATTCGCTAGACCGAGAAACTGTCGGTAAAGCCCTAAGAGCGCGTCGAACCTGGGCAACAACGGGTGAGCGTACTGTTGCGCTCAGTTGGAGCGGTGAACACATGATGGGTGATGAATTTGAGCATCACGGTGCCTTGAATCTGGAATACCGTTTCCTCGGCGACCGAGGATGGGATGAAATCATCTTGTTCGATCACACCGGACTGATTGGGCGACGCAACTTACAGGCTGAAGCCGGGTATTCGAACCGGCGTGTGCGCGTTCGGATCGGTGGCGCACGCATTCGAGATCGATATCGATGGGCAGACTGGCGTGGCACCATTGACATTCGAAACGGAGTGATCAATTCATTCAACGCTTATGGGTTTGAGCATATTGAAGAGACATTGCGGCGATCCGGACCAACCACACTGGAATTTCGCACCGATACCTACGGCGACACGGACTCGTTTGAGATCGACATATCCAACTTGGCAAAAGCAAGTCTACGGGTATCTGGAACCATCGACGGATACGTTAAAGTCGGCAACCCGCTTGACGGCAATCCTTTCGTCCATTGCCCTGAATTTGACTGCGAGGTTAGCGGTGCACAATTGCTGGAAAAAGGCGGTGTACGAGTGGACTTAGGTGGTACGGATCTTTATCTAGCCATTGAAAGAATTTCTGATTTGGCTATGAACCGAGATGTCAGCGGCACGTTTCAAATTGCCCCTGAAAACGGGCCACATGGTTTTCGACCGGTTTACCTGCAGGGCATGCAGGTGGACGGTGCGACAGCCTGGACATCAGCCATGTACATCAAGTTCACTTGATTTATCGCATTCGATTGCCGCGATCTTTCTTGTAACCAGAACACAGGGCAATTCGTTTATCTGACTGAGCCATCATTTTCGGTTAATTCACAATTCCAGGTTAATCGCAAAAAAAGTTCATTCAGGACCGGACATTCGTTTGTTAATTTGGCAAAATAAGGGCCATGAACCTTATTTTGCCCAAACGTTCCGCTACTACGCCCGCGGCTGGCATTGATCTTTTGCAGATTCAGGTTCGCCCCACTATGGATTTTGCAGAATGTCGAAAATGGGATGCGCTGATGTCGGCGCGCCACGATCTGCCGTATCACGGCTTGTTCGGCAAGTTGCTGCGCCACATTGCGTACCTCGAGGATCAGTGGCTGGCACTGCTCGGCTGGCAGGCCGGTGCGTTCAAGCTGGGCGCCCGCGACCGCTGGATCGACTGGCGCGCCGAACAGCAGTTTTCTCGGCTGCACCTGATCGCGAACAATGTTCG
>JAJDZL010000259.1 GCA_022824665.1 Gammaproteobacteria bacterium
AGCTCTTCGGGTTTTCCCTCGACAATACGGCTGATCATGCCCTGCTCGATAATCGAATAGGAGCGCGGACCAAATCCGGTACCAAGAAAGAGCTCCTTTACATCCCGTCGGCGGGCCCGGGTGCCATTGATGAAGTATTCAGAAACGCCATCACGCGTAACGGTTCGGCGGATGGAGATTTGTGCGTATTTTTCCCACTGACCGCTGCAGCGGCTCAGCGTATTGTCAAACAGGAGTTCAACTGAGGCCTGCCCGGCCGGCTTTCTGAGCGACGAGCCGCTGAAGATAACATCATCCAAAGTGCCGCCGCGCAGACTCTTGGCAGATGACTCACCGATCACCCAGCGCATCGCATCGATGATGTTTGACTTGCCCGACCCGTTGGGTCCCACAATGCCACTTAGCGTTTGCGGAATATGAAACGTTACCGCGTCAGCAAAGGACTTGAACCCGGCGATTTTGATGCTTATAAGGTGCAAGAATTACGTCCTGTCAAGTCAGTTCCAAAAAATCGTCATCAGTGCGGAGCAATCCAGCATTCGATTCATAAAATCCTTCAGTCGTCACTCGTGAGGGACAGTCTGCCTCAACGAAGGACGCTTAGCGACCGATTCGTACCACTCAACAAGCTTTGGGCGACCCGCGCGCCAGTCATCCTGACTGAATCTGAAATCGAGATATTCGAGTGCGCAGGCCGAGCTTAACGAACCAATGGTAAAGTCGCCCATCAATTGATCGACAGAATGATCAAGTTCATCCACCGCGCGATGCACTGCTGATTTATAGCGCTCGGCGAATGCGGCCGATTGCTCTTCCCGAGGTCTTCGGCTTTCAAGCAGTCGGGCAACAGCCGCTTCCATGATTCCGTCGCCCAGGGCTTGCAGTCGCAAGGCTGTCCAGCGCGCCTGGCCTTGTTGTGGAAACAGTCTGGGAGTCGTGCCAAGACTATCCAGATACTCGCAAATTACCGGTGAGTCAAACAGGACCTGTCCGTCTTCGATCGT
Source organism: Gammaproteobacteria bacterium (assembly GCA_022824665.1). Taxonomy (GTDB): domain Bacteria; phylum Pseudomonadota; class Gammaproteobacteria; order Arenicellales; family JAJDZL01; genus JAJDZL01. The sequence goes on from JAJDZL010000259.1 coordinate 1,005, forward strand.
CAGAGCCGGCACCTTCCCCAATGGATTGTCCTGCGGCAAGTCTGTATCGGGTGCCCAGGGATTGGTCGGTTTGTTGATGACGTGATCTTCAAGCCCACATTCGATGATTGTGACGGAAACTTTTCGTACAAATGGAGAGGTGGTTGAATAGCGTAAATTCAGCATGAATAACTCTCAGGAAACAGAGTGAGATGTGCCCTTGATTGGTGAGGACCAATCTATTGTTGAAATTATTGGGCAAATGTGGTACAAAAGCCGTTTTCCAAACTCACATGAAAGACAAGAGAGCGACTTTTTTAGTCACTATATTTTACCATAATGGCACAGGACTCATCAAATATTGAACTTGAAATGGGTGCGTTGGATTTCGTTCCGTATACACCCAAACAGAACGAAGAATACATGTGTGAGAAGCAGCGTGAACACTTCATGGGCATTCTCACACGCTGGCGACAAAGCCTGCTGGATGAATCAAATCGGACGGTATCCACGCTGCAGGATGAAACGATCAATCACCCGGATCCGACCGATCGCGCCAGTCAGGAAGCAGACATGTCGATTGAGCTCAGAAATCGGGACCGGGAGCGCCGGCTGATCAGAAAAATCGAAGAATCGATTGCGCTTCTCGAGGTCGGAGGCTACGGATTTTGCGATAGCTGCGGCGTTGAAATCGGACTCGGCCGACTCGAAGCCCGACCAACTGCCACCCTGTGTCTGGACTGTAAGACACTCGACGAAATCAAGGAACGGCGCCAGTTCTGAGCAAAATTTAGGGGTACGCACCCCCGCTGAACTGGCAGCTGGCTGCGACATCCGGCGCAACGCCTGAAACTTAAGCAAACTGCCGCGCTGCGGTTTACCAGAACTTCGGCGGCCGCGCCGGCGCCGGCAGCCCGTACCGGTCCGGATACACAGCCGCTACAAAATAAAGCCCCTCAGGTGTAGCCGTCGCGCCAGCCCGAGTTCGATCTTTACCCGCAAGTACTTCGGCGGCCCAGCCAATATGCTTTTCGCCGCGGCCCACCGCCAGCAATGTACCGGCAATGTTGCGCACCATATGATGCAGATAACCGCTCGCCTCAACATCAATCCAAACCCAGGCCTGGTACCTTTCAACCTGCAGCGCGGTCACAGTCTTCACCGGATTCTTGCTGGAGCAGCGCGCGGCGCGAAATGCACTGAAATCGTGGGTCCCGATCAGTGCTTTTGCAGCACTGTTCATTCGCTCTGTATCCAGCTGACCGGCATGCCAGGCGACTTGCCTGGCAAGATTGCCGGGACGGCCCCGGCGGTTCAAGATTACGTAACGGTAGCTGCGGCTTGTTGCGCTAAAGCGGGCGTGAAAAGTGCTTTGCACCGCGCGTGTCCACAGCAAACTGACGCTGTCAGGCAACTTAGAATTCGTGCCCATGACCCAGGCGTTCTCGGGTCGGACGCTGTCCGTGTCAAAATGCACGATTTGCCCGAGCGCGTGCACACCGGTGTCAGTTCGACCTGCCGAGTGCACCCTGACCGGATGATTGGCGACTTTGGACAAGGCTGATTCAACTGCAGCCTGCACGGATGGCTGTCCCGGCTGTAATTGCCAGCCGCAAAATTCAGAACCGTCATATTCGACGCAGCCGGCGATTCTCATGAGCACCTGTTACCTAAAATCAAGCTAATTTGCATTGAGTATAATCACTGCCACTTTGTCACCTCACCCAGGTTATATTCAGTTGAGCTCCATCGATAAATCCGTTACGGACTCGTACAGATCCGGTCCTGACGAAACCGGGCACTTTGGCATTTATGGCGGCCGCTTTGTTGCAGAAACCCTGATGCCGCTGATTCTCAATGTCGAAAAATCCTACCGCGCCGCCTGCCAGGACCCCAATTTTCAAAACGAGTTCGATTACTACGCCGAACACTATATTGGCCGACCGAGCCCGCTTTACCATGCTGCTCGGCTAAGCGAACACTTGGGCGGCCCGAAAATCTATTTCAAACGCGATGAGTTAAACCACACCGGTGCGCACAAGATCAATAACACGCTTGGCCAAATTCTGCTCGCCAGGCGGATGAAAAAGACCCGTATCATCGCAGAAACAGGTGCCGGTCAGCATGGCGTCGCCACTGCAACAGTCTGTGCGCTGTTTGATCTGCCCTGCGTTGTCTACATGGGTGAAACAGATATCGAACGCCAGGCGCCAAATGTCTTTCGCATGAAACTGCTCGGCGCCGAAGTTGTCCCGGTAACCTCGGGAACCGGAACGCTCAAGGATGCGATGAACGAAGCGCTGCGCGACTGGGTTGCCAATGTCGACACCACATTCTACATTATCGGCACAGTTGCCGGCCCACATCCCTATCCGGAAATGGTACGCAATTTTCAAAGCGTCATCGGTAACGAAACTCGCGAGCAGATTCTTGCAGCCGAGAACCGGCTGCCGGACTGTCTGGTGGCCTGCATTGGCGGCGGCTCGAATGCCATGGGACTCTTTCATCCCTTTCTGGACCACTCCGATATTCGCATCATCGGTGTTGAAGCCGCTGGACTCGGCATTGATACCGGCAAACACGCAGCCTCAATCACCGGCGGCCAGCCGGGCGTTCTGCACGGCAACCGAACCTTCCTGCTGCAGACCGATGATGGACAGATTATCGATGCGCATTCAATTTCCGCCGGCCTCGACTATCCAGGCATCGGACCTGAGCACTCCTGGCTGCACGAGACCGGGCGCGTCGAGTACGTTTCAATCACCGATCACGAAGCCCTCGAAGCATTTCAGCTGTGCTGCCAGACAGAAGGCATCATCCCGGCTCTCGAGCCTGCTCACGCCCTTGCCCACGTGATGAAAATCGCCGGCGAATTTGACCAAGACCAGATCCTTGTCATGAACATGTGTGGGCGCGGCGATAAAGACGTTTTTTCAGTTGCCGAAGCACTGGGGCAGCAGATATGAGTGCCGAGCGCCTGTCTGATACTCGAATTACGCGCTGCTTTGCGCGCCTGGCTGAACGAAAAAGCAAAGCATTTGTTGCTTTTTTGACCGGCGGCGACCCCAACTTCGAAACCAGCCAACAGCTGATCTGCGGGTTGCCCGCGGCCGGTGTCGACCTGATTGAAATCGGCATTCCGTTCTCCGATCCGATGGCCGACGGACCCGCGATTCAGGCATCCAGTCAGCGGGCCCTCAGAAACGGCATGACGCTGGCAAAAACACTGGATCTCGTGCGCATCTTTCGACAGACAGATAACGATACCCCGATTGTTCTGATGGGCTATTACAATCCGATTTACCGCTACGGTGCCGACCGCTTCGTTCAGGAGTGCGTGACTGCCGGCGCAGACGGATTGATCATTGTAGACCTGCCTCCGGAAGAAGATGCCGAGCTGTGCGAACCCGCGCTGACCGCAGGGCTGCACTGGATTCGACTGGTAACCCCGTCAACCGACGACAGTCGCATTGATGCGGTGCTGCACAATGTGAGTGGTTTTGTCTACTATATCTCTGTGCTCGGCGTTACCGGGACCCGCCTTGCTATGGCCGATCATGTCGAGCAGGCTGTTGAACGGCTTCGACAGTATACCGACCTGCCGATTGCGGTGGGCTTTGGCATCAAAACCCCTGAGCACGCAAGATCGGTGGCTGAACATGCTGACGGCATCGTCATCGGCTCGGCAATCGTCGATCTTGTCAAGCTGAATCTTGATGATCAGGGACACCCCAAAGAGGCGCTTGTCAGCGAAGTCCATGAATTCGTTCGGCAGATCGCCGCAGGCGTTTCGAACGGATAAAACCTGGCGCCTGAGCATGGCCCGCAGTCAGCCGCAGGCAATCAGAATTACGACTTCCTGTTGATCAGCTTGGCGTACTCGAGCGCCTGGCGCCGTTCGGCGACCGTGCCGCAAACCAAAACCTCGACAATCAGATGCCTGATCTCGGCGATGTCGTGCATCTCGAAATAAACCCGAATGAGGTCAAGCAGCGTTTGTACGCTGCCGAATTCTGTGATCGGACCGAGTGTGTCTCCAATTAGCTCAGCGGCCACTTCGAACGCAGTTTCGGGTTGTGGGATCTCTTCGACCGGATACTTGTCTTTTGCCAGCAGCCGGCCGATCTCGGCTGCGTGCCGACACACCTCCCGATCAGCCTTGAGGCCATCAGGGAACACCTCTTCAATGAGCGAGTGATAAGCCGCGGCATCATTGCGCATCGCCCGGCACGCCAAAAGATACATGATTAGTCCAACATCATCGGGACGATTCGCACGCTCTGCAATGAGCGCTTTTTCAGCTGCATTAATCCTGCCGGCTTTCAGCTTTCCGATCACATTGCGCGGTGCAACTTTCTGCGCCCAGTCAATCGTCTCTTTGAGCTTTGTCTGAGTATTAGACTGTGTATTCCACTCAGAAATATCTACAGCCGGCATGACGCGAAAGTGCGAGCGTTTGCGGGGAATCGTAACCGCCTCGTAGATCACAATGCCAATACTCAGAACACAAATCACACCCGCGAGAATCAACGCCGCAATCAGAAACCACAAAACGCGCCCCGACTGACTGCTTTCTATGCGCTGAACAACCCATGACACCTGATCCTTCAGGAATTCCCCCTCCACGAGCATAACTTCCTGCCACAGGACCCGAAAAGTCTGCTCAAGGGCAGTCAGGACTGCGATAAATTCTTGTTCCACGGGTGTACCCTGATTGTGCATGCAACAGGTTGCGTGATAACATCGATCACTGTAGGCATCCTCACGCGGGGTGTGCGCCCCATCCGCTAGCGGCCCGTCAACTCGTCACTCATCCAATTTTCTGCCTGCGGCAGTCTGCTCCCGAATGTTCAAGGCGCATATAGCCTGTGTCAAGACTCGCCGTAAACCAGGTATTCGGCAATCTGAACACTATTCAGCGCGCCGCCTTTTCTGACATTGTCCGAAACAATCCACATATTCAATCCCAACTCATGTGAAATATCTTCGCGAATCCGTCCAACAAAAACATCATCCCGGTTGGCCGCATCGGTTACCGCAGTTGGATATTGTAATTCGCCCGGATCATCAATGACCGTGATGCCCTTGGCTGCCCGCAGCAGCTCGCGCGCCTCAGCCGCACGCAGTTTGTGCCGGGTTTCGATATGAACAGCCTCCGAGTGTCCGAAAAATACCGGAATTCGAACCGTTGTCGGGTTAACCCGAATGGATTCATCGTTCAGAATCTTGCGGGTTTCCCAAACCATTTTCATTTCTTCCTTGGTGTACCCATTGTCCTGAAACACATCAATATGCGGGATCGCGTTAAACGCGATCTGACGGGGTGCAACCGATATCTCGGCATCCCTGCCATTCAACAGCGCAGCACTCTGGTTCGCCAGCTCATTGACCGCGGATCGGCCTGCACCTGATACAGACTGGTAAGTGCACACATTGATGCGCTCAATGCCAACTGCGTCGTAAATCGGTTTAAGCGCCACGATCATCTGAATGGTTGAACAATTCGGATTGGCAATCAGGTGGCTGTGGTCGTGCAGCGCCTCACCGTTCACCTCTGGGATAACCAGCGGGATGTCAGGATCATAACGGAATCTCGACGTGTTGTCGATGACCGTGCAGCCGCGTGCCGCCGCCTGCGGGGCAAATACATCTGAAACACTTGCCCCAGCCGAGAAAAGCCCGTACTGCACCTTGGAAAAATCAAACTCTGACAGAAGTCCGATCTGCACCGGCTCGTCGCGAAACATAAGTGTCGTCCCGGCCGAGCGCTTGCTGCCGAGTGGATAAATGTTTCTCACTGGAAATTCCCGTTCCTCCAGAATCGACATTATGGCTTCGCCGATCATCCCGGACGCGCCAACAACTGCTACGTCATAGTGCTCTTGCATTGTCGTTAACCTTCTGTATTCACTGCTTCCAAACTAATTCAACAGTTGCTGAAGTTCATTCAGCACTTCATCTCCCATCCGTTTGGTGCCAACTTTTTCGGCACCCTCAAAGTATATATCAGGCGTCCGCAAACCCCGTTCAATCACCCGCTCGACCGCCTGTTCAACCATGTCAGCCAGACCATCTTCTAAAAATGTGTATCTGAGCAGCATCGCCAGCGACAAAATTGTGGCGAGCGGATTGGCCATGTCCTGCCCGGCGATATCCGGGGCGGTACCGTGCACCGGCTCGTACAGACCCTTCTGATTGCTGTCCAGCGACGCCGATGGCAGCATGCCAATTGATCCGGTCAGCATCGCAGAGATGTCCGACAGAATGTCGCCGAACATATTGGTGGTAACAATAACATCAAACTGCTTGGGATTGCGTACCAACTGCATTGCCGCGTTGTCAACCAGCATGTGACTTAATTCCACATCCGGATACCCGCCACCGACCTCCGTAACCACTTCGCGCCAAAATTCTGTTGTTTCGAGCACATTGGCCTTATCGATCGAACACACCCGACTGGCGCGCTGACGGGCAATCTTGAAGGCGACATGGGCAATCCGGGAAATCTCATCGTCGTAATAAACCAGGGTATTGAACCCGCGCCGGCGCCCGCTATCCAGTGTCTCCACACCGCGCGGCTCACCAAAATAGATGCCACCGGTCAGCTCCCTGATAATCATGATGTCTAAGCCCGCAACAATTTCGCTTTTGAGCGATGAGGACGAAGCCAGTGCAGGAAACAAAATCGCGGGGCGCAGGTTGGCAAAAAGATCGAGCTCGCGTCGCAGTCGCAAAAGTGCAGTTTCCGGACGCAGCGCCCTTGGCAGCACATCCCATTTGGGTCCGCCTGCGGCACCAAATAAAATCGCATCGCAGGATTTGGCCATCGACAGCGTGCTGTCTGGCAAAGGATGGCCAGTCCGGTCATAGGCTTCGCCGCCGAGATCAGCGTATTCTAAACTCACATCCAGTCCACCTGACGAGCTGAGCGCATCAATCACGCGGACTGCCTGAGAGACGATTTCCGGGCCAATCCCGTCTCCGGGGATCACCAAAATATTCTTAGCCATTGAAATACCACCTTTTTGGGTAAATGTTTACGTTGTGCTTTGTCAACCGAGTTAGCTTGAACTAACTGCCAACACGATTCGATTTTGTTAAAATTGGCAACTGATCAGTGCGACTCATATTTGTGATGAAGAGAAAAAAATCAGTCAGTATCGATACCGCCAGCGCGAATTTCCGCAACTTTGTCGTTACTCTGTCTGACCGGATCGGCCAGCATCAGATACCGGTTGTTCGTGATGCAATGCACCCGAACGCGCTGATTTCATCCGAAGCCGTGCATTATGACCTTGTCAAGCGAATTTTTCGAGACATTTATCGGGCTAATCACTGTTACCACCTCAATGCATCCGTCAGTTGTCACACGACGTTCGACGCGCTGGGCAAGGTTCACGCACAACTGATTGACTCGGATAAAACGGATATTGACCAGATTGGATTGCTGCGCGAAATCGGAGAAGCTGCCAGAGAGTTTTTTGAGCAGCACGAAACCGATACACCGGTCCCCGCTGCGCAGAAAAAAAGCGCGTCAATCACCTCATTCGGGCAATACTCCAGTTAGTCGTTCAGTCCTCACCCGTCGCTTCAAATTTAGCGTCATGAGTTTTTTCATCGGCCGGCTGCGAAACTGATTCAGCCTGACCGGGGATCACCGCTGCGGGTGACACAACATCTGCATTCTGCGCCCGATCCCTGAGTGCATGGTCGATCAGCACGAGTGCCAGCATCGCCTCAACTATTGGCGTTGCCCTGAGTCCAACGCACGGGTCGTGGCGGCCCGTCACTGAAATCGTAACCGGCTCGCCCGCCACGTTCACTGTGTTACCCGGCAGCACAATGCTTGATGTCGGTTTGAAGGCAACTTTCGCCACGATGGGCTGGCCTGTTGATATGCCGCCTGCAATCCCGCCTGAGTTGTTGGACAAGAACCCGGCTGGGGACATCTCATCCCGATATTCCGATCCCTTCATCGATACACTGGCAAAGCCCGCGCCGATTTCCACACCTTTGACCGCATTGATACCCATCATCGCGGTCGCAATTTCGGCATCAAGGCGCGCATACGCAGGCTCTCCCCAGCCGACCGGTACATTAAGCGCCTCCACAGTCACTGCCGCGCCAACTGAGTCACCGGCCCGTCGAACCTCGTTAATGTACGTCTCCAGTGCCGGCACCTGACTCGCATCCGGCCAGAAAAACGGATTAAGATTAACCGCACCCCAATCATGCGCTTCAGGACG
>JAJDZL010000239.1 GCA_022824665.1 Gammaproteobacteria bacterium
GTTACCGCGCTGATTGATCCTGAAACAGGTGAGGCAGTACCCGAGGAGCAGTCAAACGCCATCAGGGAGTTTTTTATTGCAGGCACTCAACCGATGCTGGATATCGCCCGGCTCGGTACTGGCACTGATGCCCAGCCGTCAGATTCGGTCCAAAAGCAAACTGGGTCGGAACTTTTCTAAGCCTGATTTGATCTGAATATTCTTCGTGGCTGACTCTCCAAATCGGCGTCGCCGATCAATTCGATATGAGGCAGCCCGAATCATGGCGGATGAGGGCGTGCGCGACTACCGCAAAGCAAAGCAAAAGGCGTGCTTGAGACTGGGTGTTTCGATGCGCAGTAGTGTACCGACCAATCTGGAAATCGAAGATGCCCTTGGCGAGCAGCTCTCGATTTTTCTGGAGGAGCCGACCGAAAAATTGCAGCAAAGGTATCTGGAAACTGCACTTTCGGTTATGCAGCTTTTTACTGACGAATATTCACCAAAACTGACCGGTGCTGCACTGAGTGGCGTGATTACTGCCGCAAGACCGGTTGAGTTGCACGTCTTTCCACTTTTTGTCGAACAGGTTACGGACGTATTGGACCGCGCAAGCTGGCGTTATGATATGTTTGAAAAACGCAAACGGTTTACCGGTAAAGTCTATCGCAACATTCCTGGCTTTGAGATGGCGCTGGACGATGTAGCGGTGGAGATTTACTGCTTTTGTCCGGGCGTGCCGTACCCGCCGTTGGATTTTGCCACCGGAAAACCGATCAAGAGCATCTCCCGTAAACGGTTAAAGCGAACGCTTGACATAAGCAGTTGATTTGAGTCAGCCTGACTTTTTCCGTCTCCGTGGGGCAGGGGACTTTCTTGACTTGGCCTGTTTCTTTTTGGCAAGCAGGTCCTGGCAGGTTTGCAGGTCCAGATCAGAAGCAATCAAACTGGACGGGATGGTTGCATTGGTTTTGCCATCGGTTACGTAGGGTCCATAGCGGCCATCCAGAATTTGAATTTTTTCTTTTTCAAATGCCTTGATGACGGTGCGCGACGAGCGCCTTTGCTTTGCACCCCTGACAATTTCAAGTGCCTGATCAAGTGTCACTGTAGCTGGATTCAACGTTTTGCCGAGACTGACATTGAACTTCTCACCGCTCGCACGTGTGACCGAAAGATACGGTCCAAAACGTCCCCGGTTTGCAACAATATCAGCAAACTCATCGTTCTTGCCAATACTTCTTGGCAGTTTTGGCTGTGCGAGTATTTTTTCAATTTCTTCAATGGTCACCGACATCGGGTCGTGTGAATCATCGAGGTTGTAGGATTCCACCTTGCCCGCTTCATCAGTACACGAAAAATAGGGTCCATACCGACCTGATTTGATTTCGATGACCTCGCCCTTGCTGCTGCGTTCATCGAGTGTACGCGGCAGTGATGGTGCGCTGAATTGTTCGATCGCGTAATCAAGCGTAACCAGGCTGGGGTCCTGTTGACGCGGCAGTGATCGAAACAGCGGCTTTTCCTCATCTGTACGTCGGCCAAGCTGCAGGAAAGACCCGCCATGTCGAACCCGTACCAATAGCTCGCGCCCGCTATCGGGATCAGGTCCCAACACGATTTCAAATCCTGGCGCAGCCAGTTTTGAATTCAGGTGTTCAGAAAATTCCTTCCAGAATCGGTTCAACAACGGCAGGCGCTCGGATTCTCCCCGGGCGATTTCGTCAAGTCGGTCTTCCACTTTGCCGGTAAATCCGTAATCTACATAGAGCGCGAAGTGCATATTGAGGTAGTCGACCACCATGCAGCCCAGACTTTGGGCATAAAAGCTCTGATTCTGGACAATCACATAGTTTCTGTCAACAAGTTTTGTGATAATCGACGGCCATGTCGAGGGGCGACCAATTCCGTATTCTTCAAGCTGTTTGATCAAAGAGCCGGTATTGAACCGGGGCGGTGGCTGAGTGAAATGCTGATCTTTTCTGATCTTGTCGACCGCTACGAGGTCGCCTTCGGTAAATGGTGGCAGCGATTTATCTTTGCCGGTATTTTGTTCTCGGTCACTGGAATCAAGGACTGCCAGCCAGCCCGGCGAAACAAGTGTTGAACCTGATGTACGAAACTGATGATCGGCAACCTGAAACTGGACAGAAACATCAGCATAGATTGCGTCATTCATTTGGCAGGCAACTGAACGCTCCCAAATCAGCCGATAAACAAGAAACTGTTCCTGATTGAGGTATGGTCTGACTTTACTGGGTGTTAGAAAAATATCAGTCGGTCGAATGGCTTCATGTGCTTCCTGGGCATTTTTCGACTTTGTTTTGTATGTCCTGGCTGATTTCGGCATGTTTTCCTGGCCGTACGTCTTCGCGACAAAGTTTCGAATTTGATTGGTTGCACTCGAAGAAAGCGTGATTGAATCAGTTCGGGTGTAGGTAATCAGCCCGGTCAGCGTGCCTTTAATTTCCAGACCTTCGTAGAGCTTTTGTGCGATTCGTGCCACATCAGCCGCACTTCGTTTCAATCTTTGTGACGCGCTTTGAACAAACGATGATGTTTTGAAAGGCACCGGCGGTTTGCGTTTGCGCTGTTTGCGATTGATGGCGGCAACAGTGAGTTTTCCGTGAGTCCCCTTGAGAGCCTGTTCAATTGATTCGACCGCGGCACCGGCTTGCGCTTCGCTCCCTATTTCATGCTTCTTCAGCTGGTGACCATCCAGATGAGTGAGTTGTGCCTCAATTGGTTTTGAGTCCGCAATTGGTTGAATACTATCTTGATTTCCGAGCTCAGCTGCAATGGTCCAGTATTCAGTTGCGACAAAGCGATCGATCTCACGCTGTCGTTCGACGATCAACCGCAAAGCCGGGCTCTGTACGCGTCCGGCAGACAGGTGTGGTGTGCGAAGTTTGCGAATTAAAAGTGGCGAAAGATTAAATCCGACCAGCCAGTCGAGTGCGTCTCTTGACTGTTGCGCCTGGACCAGGGTTTGTGAAATATCACCTGGATTTTCGATGGAATTCAGGACTGCCTGCTGCGTGACTTCATGAAACACGATGCGATGGACTTCCTTTTGCTTGAGTGCGCCGCGTTTCTCCAGTAAGTCCAGCACATGGGCGGAAATGGCTTCTCCTTCGCGATCCGGATCGGTTGCGAGATACAGCCGGTCGGCTTTGCGCATTTCCTTGACGATCGAGTCAACATTTTTACGCTTGCTGGGAATCAGCTCGTAATTCAGCTTGAAGCCATCCTCTATATCCACCTTGTTGGATTCGTAGATATGTCCGCCGGTGGCGAGAATCTTGAACGAATTTGAGGTCTTTTTGTCGTTCAGGTTTCGGTTTTTGTCGTTCAGGTATCGGCCAATGGTTACCGATTTGGCGGGAGATTCAACGACTACGAGATTATTCATTTATTGCAATTGATAAAATAGGATGAATGTGGAATTAATTCGCAATGGACAATTGGGTTCGAGCACAGTTAAACAACTGCTGGTTGACTGGAAGGTAAACTTCACGACTAAAATCAGCCGTCAAATATTTTAACGACAAAGAGGGCTCATTGCCCGTCGTATTTTTTGTGCGCTGCTCAATGAAAAGATATTTGTCTGTAAAGTCACATGATTCGTTTGAAAATGTATTACCTGTTCCTATATCCTGTTTTGGTATCCGGAATCGCGTTATC
>JAJDZL010000134.1 GCA_022824665.1 Gammaproteobacteria bacterium
CATCTGCTGAAGCACCAACCGGTGTTGGAGAGCCAGGCCTGCCGCCGGCCGGTCCGGCGCTCGCAAACGCAATTGCCGCTGGCGGACCGCGTGTTACGGAATTGCCGCTGGTGAAAAATGGTGTCGTTTTTGCCTAAGCGAAATCGTCCGCGTCACTAAGACATGGTTCAAGTTGCGCGCGGCGCACCGCGTTAAAAAGGGTGCGCCTTGCGCCGCTTCCAGCGCTCGCAGCGGCGGCGAAAAAGCGCTGATTTCCTGTCATATTCAGTGCGTTCTTTTTTTCTTTCTCGCGCTAAAAAATTGACACTAATTCAAAAAAACATACTATAAAGTGATTGAAATGCTAGCGCGAGTGCGACAAGTTCAACTCGCGTGTGATACTATAAAGTTTTGCTTTTCTAATTCAATTAAGGAGAAAACTATGAAATTAATGAAACGAGCGATTGCTACAGTCGCAACAATATTTATGATGACAGGCACAGTACAGGCCGCTGATGTAGTAATCGGCGTACCCAACTGGCCATCAGTACAGGCAACCGCTTATATCCTCAAGGTTATCCTGGAAGACAACCTTGGCCTTGAAGTTGAACTCCAAAATGGTACAAATCCAGTTGTTTTCGAGGCTATGGATAAGGGCAGCATGCACGTGCACCCTGAGGTATGGCTGCCGAATCAGGCAAACCTCTTTGCAACATACGTTGAGGAAAAAGGTACCGTCAAGTTGAATGAATATGGCGTAACAGCATTTCAAGGGATTTGTGCGACCAAGCATACCGCCGATACGCTGGGAATCAGTAAGATTACTGATTTGACCGATCCGTCTGTTGCGTCGCAATTCGATACGAATGGCGATGGCAAAGGTGAAATTTGGATTGGCACAACCGGTTGGGCATCCACAAACATCGAGAAAATTCGCGCCAAGAGTTATGGCTATGACCAGACTCTGGAGCTGAGCGAAATGGATGAAACTTTAGCGATGGCAAATTTGGATGCCGCTGTACAGCAGCAAAAGCCGTTTGTTTTCTTCTGCTATACACCGCATCACATGTTCGAACTGCATGACCTGGTCGTACTGGAAGAACCCGCACACGATCCGGCCAAGTGGGTTGTATTTCAACCGACTGACGATCCCAACTGGCTTGAGAATTCAACCGCTGGCGTAGCCTGGAAAGATGCGACCTTGCATATTCACTATGCGAGCGCATTGGAAGAGTCTCAGCCGGAAGCTGCGGAAATTCTGAGCAAGATTCAATTCACGACTGATCAGGTGAGCAGCATGGTTTACAGCCTTATTGTGGATAAGATGACGCTGCCGGATCTGGGTCGTAGCTGGGTCGATGCAAACTCGGCCGCCATTGACGAGTGGCTGCGATAAATATTGAATTCGTACCTGAAGTGAAAGGAACAATTCAATAATTAATTGATCCAAAAGACGATGAAAAACAAGCGGTGCGGAGTATTGAACTTTGCACCGCTTTTTTTTGATGAGCAATAAATGCCGGCAGAAATAGTCATCGTCAAACGGATCTTCACATTGATATGTATTAGAAAACGAGCATGAGATGAAGCACGAAGAAAGAGAAGTAGTAATTGAACTGAAAAATGCGTGGAAGATATTTGGCGAACAGGCCGATCAAGCTATGCAGGCGGTTAAGTCCGAGGGAATTGGCAAGGCTGAAGTGCTGGACAAATACGGTGCAGTTGTCGGTATAGCCGATTGCAGTTTCAATGTTCGACGAGGCGAGATATTTTGCATTATGGGCTTGTCCGGCAGTGGTAAATCTACGCTGGTGCGCCACGTTAATCGACTCATCGAACCGACGTCCGGAGAGATTTATCTGCTTGGCGAGGATGTCATGAAACTGTCGACGACCGCGCTGCGCGAGATGCGCGCCAAGCGAATCGGCATGGTATTTCAGCATATGGCACTGTTGCCGCACCGCTCGGTGCGTGACAACGTTGCGTATCCACTTGAAATTCGCGGCGAATCCAAGTCCCGACGATGGGATGTATCACAGCACTCATTGTCGCTGGTTGGATTGGACGGATTCGAGGATCGTTTCCCGCGCGAGCTCTCAGGTGGTATGCAGCAGCGCGTTGGACTTGCCAGAGCGCTTGCATCAGATCCTGATGTGCTGCTGATGGATGAGCCATTCAGTGCACTTGACCCGTTAATCCGCCGTCAACTGCAGGACCAGTTTATGGCACTGTCGGAACAGTTGCACAAAACCACGCTGTTTATCACGCATGACCTCGATGAAGCAATTCGTCTGGGTACCCGAATCGCCATCATGAAAGATGGAAGAATCGTACAAATCGGTACGCCCGAGGAGATTGTGACCAATCCCGCGGATGATTACGTACGTGATTTTGTACAAAACATTTCGAAACTTAAATTGGTTTTCGCACATACCATTCAGGTTCCGATCAATGAGTACAAACCGCAGGAAGGTGATGACCTCAGCCGTTCGCCGCGCGTGTCTCAAGATGTTGACTTGGACTATCTCATTGATGTCGCTGTCAAAACCAATCAACCAACTGTAACAACCGATGATGATGGTAAAGACGTTGGGGTAGTATCCAAGGATCGACTGTTGCAGGGGATCCGGGATGGCAAGTAATGGTTGAAGATACTAAACCTGATGTAACAAAAGAAATCCCAAAGATTGATCTGTCGGACTCGATTCGGGAATTCGCTGATCAAAACAGCGATTACTACGTCGAATGTCTGACTGAGATTCAGGCGACGGGTGAGAAAGTTACGCCGTGGAACAACGCAGCGATGCTGTTTGGTCCGGCGTGGTGTGCGGCTCGCGGGCTGTGGAATATGTTCTGGCTGTTTACCGTTGCAGAACTGGTGGCACTGGTTCAGCTCGGCCGCGGCATCTGGGGAGACCTGGGTGCTGAAAAAATGTCAGAGGCAACCCAGCTCAGAGAACGGGCACATGAACTTAGGTTGGAAGCAGGTGTCGCCGGGGTTACCGGCGATGAAACCGCCGAGTCCTCGGCGGAAATTGCGACCAACCTTGAAAAAGCGGCTGATATCGCAATGATGGAGGCTGTGGCTGCAGCTGAAACATGGTGGATTTATCTGCTGGCTGGCATCGTATTGTTTGTCGTACTTCGGTACGTATTGGGAAGGTATGCAAACCGGCTCTATGAGTTGCAGTATGCCGCCTGGCGACTGAATAGAAATACGCCAAATGGTTTTAATATGCAGCGGCTGATTTATGCGCTGGCATTGCTTGCGGTGCTGGTACCGCTCACGCTATACCGGTTTACGGTATCGAATCCGGCACCGTGGCTGACTGATGTACCGATTGGAAATTCATACTTTACGACCAGCTCCAATGTGCTGGATTCCTGGTTTGATCGTACTGCCGAGCTTGGTGCAGGCGTTTTCGACGGTGTCACTGCAGGCGCGCAAACTGTGCTCGATGTAATGGAGCTCTTTTTGGTTGATGCGCCCTGGCCCGTGGTTGCGGTCTTCCTTGTGCTGATTGCCTGGCGGGTCGCGAGTATCCGGGTCGCCATATTTACTGCTGCATCGTTGACCTATATCGGTTTTCTCGGATTGTGGGAGGCCAGTATGGTCAGCATTGTGCTGGTTGGTGCAGCCGCCTTTTTCTGTGTGATTATCGGCATCCCGCTTGGTATCTGGTTCTCACGTTCTGAACGGGCCTATGCAATCGCCCGACCGGTTCTGGACCTGATGCAGACCATTCCGCCATTTGTGTATCTGATTCCGATTATTGCTTTTTTCGGCACGGGTCGGGTACCGGGAATTCTGGCAACCATCATATTTGCGATGCCACCCGTGGTTCGACTGACTGCGCTTGGTTTGCGCCAGGTGCCTTCCAATGTCGTTGAAGCCGCGGTCGCATTTGGTGCGACAAAGTGGCGGATTCTGATTGGAGTTGAGCTGCCGCTTGCAACCCCAGCCATCATGACCGGCGTTAATCAAACCATATTGATGAGCCTGTCGATGGTTGTTATTGCATCGTTGATCGGTGCAAAAGGTTTAGGCCAGGAGGTTCTGACTGCACTGCAGTATGTTGCGAAAGGGCAGGGAATTTTGGCCGGACTCGCCATTTTGTTCTGTGCGATGATGCTGGATCGAATTGTTCAGGGAAGATTTCAACGGCAGGAGGATCAGTAAATGGCAGAGAAAGAAACACTTAGCACTGTTGAAATCCTGGAAGAAATTCCAGAAGTTGATATATCGGATTCGGTGCGGGACTTTGCCGGTCAAAACGGCGACTACTACGTTCGCGAATTCAAAAAGATCCAATCGTCTCAGAGTGGCTACTGCTGGACCTTTAACATCGCCTCAGCTGCATTTGGCCCGTTGTGGGCCACAGCACGCGGGCTGTGGGGACTGTTCTGGATATTTGCTGTCTGTGAAATGGTATTGCTGGTCATGCTCGGTTCCGGATTGTGGAGCGATCTTGGTGCGGATAAATTCGAGCGTGCTGAGCGCCTGCAGGCCAATTATGAGACCATGCTTGAACGGGCTGCGACAGCCCGGGAAGCAGGTGATGAGGAAGGTGCTCAGTCGTTTGAAAAACGTTCTGAGAATCTTGTTCGGGCGCGGGAAAAAGCGTTGGCTGAAGGCGCGGCCTTGCAGGCCGGCGGCACCAATTTGATGATCATTGCAATCGTTGGTTTGATCATTCTTAAGGTATTCGAGGGGTGCAGTGCCAACATTGCCTATGAACGGCAATATTCCAGGTGGCGCGGTGATCGTACCGTTCGATCCGACTTTAACTGGGCGATCGGTGCGCTCGGAGTGGCGATCGTATCGTTTGTGTATATCGTGACTTTGCTGCGCTTCACTACGAGTAATCCGTCCGAGCTCATTACGGATTTTCCGATCGGTAACCAGTACTATCTGGCAATAGCATCGTGGATTGACTACTGGTTTGATCTGGCTTCCTCAAACTTCGCATTCCTGTTCCAGGGTGTGTCGCGTGGAATCCGGATTATTCTGGATGGCGTCGAAACGCTGCTGGTTGGCACGCCGTGGCCCGTTGTAATGGCAATTATTGTTATTTTTGCCTATCGCAGTGCGGGTGCCCGTGTTGCTGTTTTCACCGCTGCTGCACTGGCTTATATCGCCGTGCTGGGGTATTGGGAAAAGAGCATGGCTACAGTCGCACTTTTGGGTACGGCATCGTTTCTGTGTGTTGCGATCGGTATCCCTTTAGGTGTACTGTTTGCCCGTAATCAGCGTGCCTTTAATTTTGGCAGACCAGTTTTGGATCTAATGCAGACACTGCCTTCATTTGTCTACCTGATACCCATTATTGCGTTTTTTGGTACAGGTAAACCACCTGGCATTCTGGCATCCATGATATTTGGGTTGCCGCCGATTGTTCGTCTGACGACACTCGGGCTCAGGCAGGTGCCCAAGGATGTGGTTGAAGCGGCCCGCGCATTTGGCGCGACCAACACCCAGATCCTGCGCAACATTGAGATTCCACTGGCGACACCCAGCATCATGGCTGGTGTTAACCAGACAATCCTGATGTGCCTGTCCATGGTGGTCATTGCAGCTCTAATTGACGCAAAGGGACTCGGTTATGATGTTCTGGTCGCATTGCAGTACGCAGCCAAAGGTCAGGGAATTCTGGCCGGTGTTGCAATTCTGTTCTGCGCCATCGTAATTGATCGGGTCATTCAGGGCAAGTTCAAGGACACTGAAAAAGGCGGATAAACCCGCTACCCTGATGCAACTCAAGCGCCATGCTGAATGAACTTTCAGCATGGCGCATTTTTATTGGGCGGATTGCTTAACCGACGATTAGCCGCCGCGGTGGCTAAACGAGTCGCGCCGGAAACTGAATAGCGCATCCGGATCGACGGCGACATCAATCACTGCCGGCGTGGCGCTATTGAGCGCATCGCGAATGGCTGCGCGGACCTCAGAAATACGCTCGGCACGATAGCCTCTTGCGCCGTAAAGTTCCGCTATCTTGTCGAACGGCGGGCTGGAGATATCAGCCCCGATATATCGTTCGTTGAAGAAGTCGCGCTGATAGGCTTTCTCAGCACCCCAGCACTGGTTGTTCATCACCACTGTAATGGTATTGATGCCATAGTCGACTGCGGTGCTCAACTCGGATAAAGTCATGCCAAACCCGCCATCTCCCATAAGGCTGACGACGGGACGCTCGGCGAGTGCCAGCTTTACCCCCAGCGCGCAGGCAAATGAGAAGCCGACCAGCCCAAAGTCAAGCGGCGTGATCAGCGCTGGCACCCGCCAGTAATTGAGTGCGTCGGTCGCTTGCAGACACAGGGTTCCGGCGTCCATTGTGTATACGACATCTTTCGGTAAGGTTTCTCTTAGCACTCGATACAGTGCTGCGGGCTGTATGGGTGAGGCTTCCATGTTGGCTTTGTCATCGCGCTCGACAAGCCAGGCGCGCCGCGCATCGCTGAACTGACTGCACCACTTGTCTGGTTGCCTGCGCTTGCTGGTGTTTTTGAGGGCTTGTACGAGTTGTGCGGCAACGGTCGGGGCATCTGCCCAGATGCCGACTGCGACTGGGAAATACCGCCCGATTGCCTGCTGGTCAAGTTCGATCTGGATGATTTTTGCGGCCGGGTTCAGATTCACATAGGAGTAGAACGTCGCGTTGAATCCGAGTCGGGTGCCGAGTGCCAGGATGACATCTGCGTTTTTAACCAGCTCCGTTGCAACCGGATTGCCTCGCGGACCCATTTGTCCTGCATTTAGCCGTGCATCGAAGGGAATCGCATCACCGTGCCCCGGTGAGGTAACGACCGGCGCGCGCAAAAACTCAGCCAGCTCAATCGTCTCCTGCCAGCGTCTGGAAGCTTTAATGCCCCCACCGGCAACGATGACAGGCTGCGACGCACTGCCAAGAATCTCAACCGCAGCATCAATATCACTCCTGCCAGCGCCTGGAACTCCCGTTGAACGAGGAGATGCCGCGCGCTGATCGTCCGCAAACTCAGCGCTACCCGACAACACATCTCTCGGCAGATTGATATGCACGGGACCGCACGGGTACGCACTCGCCATGCGAAAAGCATCCCTGAAAGTCTCTGCAATCCGGTCAGTGCGAGTGACGGTCCAGGTTTTCTTGGTTATCGGTGTGAACAGCGATTGCTGATCGACCTCCTGGAACGCGTCCCGATAGACGTGCTCGCTTGAAAGTGCGCCGGCGATGGATACGAGCGGTGAAAACGCCGCTTTAGCCTGTGCAAGTCCGGTAACGAGATTGGTCGCACCCGGACCATTCTGACCGGCCAGAATCACACCGGGTTTGCCTGCAGCCCGTGCGTAGCCGTCTGCCATGTGAGCACCGGTGCGCTCATCGTGAACCCCGATGAACTGCAAGTCGCGGGCATCATACAGCGCATCGAATATTTCCATGGCCGCAGATCCGATCAGGCCAAATACGTGGGTGGTATTTTGCGCGCGCAGAGATTCTACGACGGCTTGGCCGCCAGTTAGTGATTTCACAGGTTCGTTTCCAGAAAGTTTTCGATCAGGTCAATAAATATTTCGGGTTCTTCCAATAAACCCAGGTGTTGAAGGCGTGGCACAATGTGAAATTTTGCACCGGTGATTTCGGCTGCAATTTCAGCGGACATTTTTGGCGTGCTGCCGCGATCGTGCTCGCAGGTAATCACCAGGCTGGGTTGTTCGATTGGTGGCGTCGGATCGACCAGTTCTGTGACACCGGCAGCAAGCACCATTCGACAGTGCGCATAGTTGACCGGGTCGTTTTGCAATACCCAGTTGCGCACCCGGTCAACAGCCGCATCGTGACTGTCCAGATAGGGTGTGGTAAACCAGCGTCTCAGTGTGCTGTCGAGTGTCGCTGCAGGACCGCCTGCCGCGCTTTTTGCGGCGCGCGCTTCGACCCGCTGCTGCTCGTGTGCTTCACGTTGATGCGGTGAGTTCATGATGATCAGTGATGTCACGCGTTCAGGATAATCCATTGCGAAGCGCCGATTGATCATCCCGCCAAGCGAAAAACCGACCAGTGCGCATTGTTGAATGTTGAGCTCATCGAGCAGTTCTTTGAGTTGCATCGCAAAGGAATCAAGTGAAGGTTTCTCAGCAGCACGGCAGCTTTCGCCATGTCCCAAAAGATCGTAGCTCAAGATGCAGTACCGGTGCTGCAGTCTGGGAACAAAGTCGCGCCACATTGCCCGCTGCAGCCCCAGACCATGGATCAGCACGATGGCAGGGTTGTTGCGGTCGCCGGTCAGATCAAATGCGGTACCGTTTTGAGCTATGGACATGATATCGAAGACCGGAAAAGCAACCGGCAACTATTCAGCTGTCAATTGAATGCCGGGATGACTTCTTCACAAAAAAGCTTGAGCGACGCTTTTTGCTCTTTGAGACCAAGACCCATGCTGGCCAGATAAACAAACTCGTCGACACCGGCTTGCTCATAGCGTTTTAGCTGCTCAATTGCCCGGTCGGGAGATCCGATCATCAGGTTTTGTTCGAGCATTTCGGGATTGAACTGCTCTCTTTCCTGCAGGTCTTCGAGCGGGATCGAGCGCGCAAAGCCGTTCGTCACGTCACCTGGATGAAGGAACAGGTTCTGGAACATACCCATACTTCGCTGAATAGCACTGATTACCGTATGTCTGGTCTTGGCAGACGTAAAAAGTGCCGTGTGCCGCATCAGTGCAAAGGTCGGTGCCTTACTGTTTGGAAACTTTTTTCGCGCAGCATCAAGCCGTTGTCGATAAAGCTCAACCTCTGAATGCGGGCGGGTAATTGGCCAAGAGATAATGTTGCAGTTGTTCTCCACTGCGTAATCGAACGTAATGGGTGCTCTGGCCGCGACCCAAATTGGCGGGTGCGGTTTTTGCACCGGTTTGGGCACGGAAGTCGAAGCGGGAAATGACCAGAACTCGCCCTCGTGCGCATAGTCTCCGGCCCACAGGTTCTTCAGGACGGGCAGCATTTCGTGTACGTATCGATAGGCTTCGGCCTGTTGAAGGCCGGGTCTCATCCGGTCAAACTCTCTTTGATAAGCCCCCGAACCGATGCCAAACTCCAGCCGACCGCCGCTTAATAGGTCCACAAAGGATGCTTCGCTTGCCAGTCTGATGGGGTGCCAGTATGCTGCAACCGCAACGGCCGTACCGAGTCGGATTTGATTGGTGTGATTGGCGAGCCAGGTCAGAATCTGAAATGGGTTGGGCGCGATGGTCATCTCCAGTGCATGGTGCTCCGCGGCCCAGACGATATGAAATCCGTTTCGGTCAGCCATCTGTACCATTTCAAGTACATGCTGCAGGACATCAGCCATGTCCTCATGCTCGTTCATTCTCTCAAGATTAATTGCCAGTTGAAATTTCATTGGTGAATTCAGTTGTTCCAGGTTGAGTGTGAAATTTGCGTGTGACAGGCTGGTCAATTTCAGCGTCGTACGAATGAGTTCGAGTGCACCAAAATTCAACAAACCCGTGCTTTATTTGGTAAATGGAATCCGAAGTATATAAACTGAATGAATCCCGGGCGCAACATTTTTTTGTGCAATAATGCGTGTCAATCGATTTTTCCGCTGTTGTGTACAAGTGCGGCATCGATTATTCAGGATAATCTGCTATAAGTTGGAGCGAAGGAATTTAGCTGACGCGATGAGCGGCAGTCAATCTTTAATGATCTTGAGAGTCTCGGAAGATGCTTAGTGAACGGCATTTAGAAGCCTTATGCGCGCGATGGGTACATCACCGCGCCAGTCAGTTTAAGTTCACCAACAGTTGCACGGATGCGTTTCAGGATGGAAGCGCTGTTTGAATCTCAGCCGGAACTCGAAACGGATTATTTCCCGGCACTCATCGAACTTGACCGAGGGTGGCTGGAGTTCGCAAAGCTGCCACAGATTCTCGATGTAGTTGAGAAACTGATCGGCCCGGACATTATTGTGTGGAGTTGGGCTCTATTCTGCAAGCGTCCGAATGGCAGCAAAGCGACGCCCTCGCATCAGGATGCGCAGTATTGGCCGATCAGGCCGCTGGAAACGGTTACGGTGTGGATTGTAATCGATGCAGCCAACCGGGAAAATGGCTGTTTGCGTGTTGTACCTGGCAGTCACAGGAGCAGGCAGATATTTCCGCATTCACTTAACCATCGCGATCAGTTGGTGTTGAATCAGGAACTCGCGCCATCCGTTCGTGAGCAAATGTCGCCCAAGGACCTGATTCTTGAACGCGGTATGTTCTCATTTCACGATGCGTATATGGTCCACGGTGCAGAGCCGAACAATTCAGGCAAACGTTGTGCTGCGCTCACATTTCGCTATATGCCGGCATCCTCCCATTTTGATCGGGTGCTGGCAAAGCAGATGTCCGACGAGCCAGATGTCAATGACGTTACCGATCGTCAGCTGTTTCTGGTCCGCGGTTCGAAATATCACTCGAACAACCAATTGACTGAACACTGAATCGACGAGTTCGCGTAACGATTTTTCGCCAGACTCGAAATTTTTGCAGGCCATTCGAACACGTGTAACGACACTTCCAGCTAAGTAGGGATATTCACTGGTGAGGCGGCTCTTCGATGAAGCATGTTTCGCGAAGCGAGACGGGATGATCGGTTTAACTCGAATTCTTTTCGATCATGACTGATTTACCAGTACATGCGTCAGTTGTCGTCATCGGCGGCGGTGTCATGGGCTGTTCGACCCTTTATCACCTGGCAAAAGCAGGCATCAGTGACGCAATCCTGGTTGAGCGAAATCAGTTAACGTCAGGCACGACCTGGCACTCTGCAGCCCAGGTGCGTGCGCTGCGCTCGACGAAAAATCTCACTAGCCTGATTCGTTATTCGATCGAGCTATATGCGGGTCTCGAAGCGCAAACCGGTCAGCACACCGGCTGGATCAATAAAGGCTCACTTTCCATTGCGACCACTGAAGATCGTCTGATTCACATCAAGCGCCAGGCGGCGCTGGCGAAACTCTATGGGGTACGGGCGCAATCGATTGACAAGGACGAGGTCAAGGAGTACTGGCCGCATATGAATACCGATGATGTGATTGGCGCGGTTTGGTCCCCCGATGATGGGCGCGTGAGTCCGACGGATCTATGTGCGGCACTGACGAAGGGTGCGCGTTCACGTGGTGCGAGAATTTTTGAAAACACCGCGATTGAAGGTATCTTGACCCGGTACGGTACGATTGTCGGGGTCGAGACCGATCGCGGTACGATTAAGTGCGATGCCGTTGTCCTTTGCGCCGGATTATGGAGCCGTGCTTTGGGAGTGATGGCCGGAACACTGGTTCCGGTGTGGCCATGCGAGCATTTTTACCTGCTGACCGAGCCGCTCGAAGGTATCTCCGGCAATCTGCCGACACTGTCTGATCATGACGGGCATTTGTATATCCGTGATGATAGTGGGGGGCTGCTGGTTGGCTGTTTTGAACCGCTGGGCAAGAGTATTTCTGCTGATAAACTCGGCCCCGATTTTGCCTTTCAGCTGTTGGACGAGGATTGGGACCATTTCGAGCCAATGATGCGAAATGCAATGCATCGTTTACCACTGCTTGAATCAGCGCGGGTGAAAATGCTGCTGAATGGACCGGAAAGTTTCACCCCCGATGGGTCGTTTTTACTGGGTGAATCAACCGAGGTCAGAAACCTGTTTCTGGGCTGCGGGATGAATTCCATTGGCGTAGCAGCAGCGGGCGGCGCCGGTATGGCACTGGCTCACTCAATTCAGTACGGGCACATGCCGATGGATCTGCATGAAGTTGACCCGGCACGCTTTCCAAGTGTCTGGAGCAGTGCTGAATTACTGGCTGCGAGGGTGCCGGAAGTCCTTGGCAGCCATTATGAGATTACCTATCCAGGGCGTCAGTGGACGAAGCCGCGCCATTTGCAAGTTTCTCCGCTATATGACGATTTCGGTAGAGAGAGTACACACTTTGGACAGATTTTCGGTTGGGAGCGACCTCTTTACACGGGTAAGAGTACGCGGCACGAGTTAACCTTCGGCAAGCCGCAATGGCACGAAAACGTCGCGCGCGAAGTTCATGCAGCGCACAATGCAGCAGCCATTTTTGATTTGTCGAGTTTCGGCAAGATTGAAGTCGAAGGGGTCGATGCATGCAAATTTCTAAATCGAGTTTGTACCGGCCAGATGGACAGCCAGTCAAATCGTGCGATATACACATCAATGCTTAACGACAGAGGCGGTATCGAAAGCAACTTCATCGCAGTGCGACTGGAGCCCGACCGATACCGACTTTATGTTGCGACGGCAGCCATCAGGAAAGATCTCAGCTGGCTGGAACGCAACTTGTGCGATAGCGAGAACGTGAACCTGTTCAATGCGACCGAGTTATATTCAGTTATCGGCCTGGCCGGTCCGCAGTCTGCTTCAATTGCAAGGGCGCTCGGTGTGGAGACACTCAATGAGCTCGAATATTTTGAATTTAGCCACGTCAAAATTTCCCAGTGCCCGACATTGGCGCTGCGGGTTTCGTATGTTGGCGAAGCAGGTTGGGAATTAACCTGCCTGGCAAACGATGCGCGCGAAGTTTATCAAAATTTGCACCGGCTTGGTGCTCAACCGGCGGGGCTCTATGCACAAAACTCAATGCGTATCGAAAAGCGCTACCTGGCTTACGGATATGAACTTGATTCACAAATCAGCCCGCTCGAAGCAGGGCTGGGGTTTACCGTTGACTGGAGCAAGGACTTTATCGGCAAACAAGCGTTGCTGGCCCAACGCGATGCCGGTGTGCAAAATCGCGTTGTATCGATCGTATTTGACGACGTCAATGCAGTTCCACTCGGTGATGAACCGGTTCAGCAGCGCGGGAAAATGATTGGCAAAACCACGTCCGCATCCTTTGGTTTTCGAATTGGCGCACCGATTGCGCTAGCTGTGATTGACAAGCTTCCGAACCAAATGGAAGAGCTGCTCGTAAAGGTGGATATCGGGGGCCAGCTTTTTAGTGGACGTGTGCTGACAAAACCGGCTTTTTGATATCGTGGCATCAGCATTGAGTCCCGGACAGCCACGCCAGTACGCTGAAACCTGCTCATTTGACCAGTCTTTGGAAGTGTTGAATTAGCCGGGACAAACCCGGCTGCGTCTCATTTAAAGCTCGAATGCAGTTGCCGCCTGATACTGCCAAATGCCATAACGATGCTCAGGACTTGAACGGATGTTTGACCTTTTTTCTACTCGAGCGCCGCACCCTGCTGCATTCTGCGGATGGCCTTTGCACCTGACATTGCGTTATGCATCGGTCGCTGCCGATCGTCGTGTTTCGTTGGGTTAAATTAAGCAAAGGTTGTGAATCATCTTCAAAAATGTCAAAAAACATATTGACTTATTTGAAAAATTTGGACTACAATGAGATTCGACTTTGCGAATGGCAATTGGGATAAGTCAGGTTCGGCGAATCAATTAGGGTGGTACTGATGCATACTGGCGTGCCGCAATACACCAGCGGTGCGCCTTGATCAAGTGCCGTTTCCAACTCCTCGAATAGTGCGCAAGGTCCTTTCTATAAGAAGGGATGCTTAATTTTGATTGTTCGGAAAGGAGTCTGAATGCGGAGAAGAATTTGGCATACGCGACACATGCATCTGGATTGAAGCAGCTCATCAGTAAAGGTAAGAAACAGGGTTTTCTTACTTACGAAGATGTCAATGACTATCTTCCGGAAGCAATGAGTGATGCGGACAGCGTTGATAAGATCATTGCTGTGCTCAATGATTTGGAAATCGATGTATACGATGAATCGCCTGATCCGGACAGCCTGATTGTTCAGTCAGTCAAGTTCGTTGACGACGATACCGTTGCTGAAGTAGAGGAGGTGCTCAAGCAAGAGTTTGGCTCGACCACTGACCCGATGCGAATGTACTTGCGCGAAATGGGTGAATTCTCACTTTTGAAGCGTAGCGAAGAAATCGAACTTGCCAGGCAGATTCAAAACGGTCTGCGCGATGCGGCACAGGCGATCTCCGCGTGCCCGGTCATTTTTGATTTGCTGATCAAGCAAATTGAACAGCTGGAGACAGGTTCGATTCGTTTTAGCGACCTATGCGCCGGGATTGGTCGAGGCTCGAAATTTGTTGCTGCCTTGAGCATCAAATATCCAGCCGGCTGCGAAACCGGATCGAATCACGCATTAGCGCCTTTCACTACTGAATTTAAAAATGTCCGGCGCAGTTATAGTGGCCTGCGTTGTGCAGTTCAACGCGATGGCATCAATAGCGAAGCTGTGCTACGGTACAGAAAAAGACTTCAGAAAAAATTCTTGCAGTTTACCTTTGCTCGAATGCACTTCGAAGAGATGTTCAGATTCATCCACCGGCTGCACTCGGACTGTCAGGAACGGATTGAAGCGCTGGAGGAGATTTGCGTACAAACACTGCAGTTGTCGAAAAGCGAACTCAGCTACGTGATCGAACGGCAACTGACACATCGCAATCTGGTGCATTTGATCAAACAGCATTGTGATGCATCGCAGGCCGCGAAACTCGAAGAGCGTCGTGCTGACATCATCGCGGCACGGCGGCGTTTGATCTATATGGAAAACCGCCTCGGCATGCCGATTTACGAATTCAACAATCTGTGTCAGCAGATTTCATGGGCACAGTTTCGGGCGAACAAGGCCAAGTCAGATATGATCGAGGCTAATCTGCGCCTGGTGGTATCGATTGCCAAGAAATACATCAATCGCGGGCTGTCGTTTCAGGATTTGATTCAGGAAGGCAATATTGGTTTGATGAAGGCGGTCGACAAGTTTGAATATGAACGCGGGTTTAAGTTTTCGACCTATGCTACGTGGTGGGTACGTCAGGCTATAACCCGGGCTTGTGCGGATCGGTCCCGTACCATCAGGGTACCAGTGCATATGACGCAGACGCTGAACGCGCTAATCCGGGTACAGCGTGAGATCAGACAGGAACAAGGCCGCGAGGCGACGGTGGCAGAGTTGGCTGACAGATTGGAGTTAAGCGTGGAGAAAGTCAACAAGGTTCTCAAGATTCCGAAGCAACCGCTGTCGATGGAGACACCGATTGGGGAGGACGAGGATACTCAGCTCGGCGACTTTATCGAAGACAAACATTCCAAGGCGCCGCACGAAGTAGCTATGCAGGCTGGATTGAAGCATGCGATGGATGCTGCGCTGGACTCACTGTCGGATCGGGAATCCAAGGTTCTCAGAATGCGATTTGGTATCAATTTGCCGAACGAATACACGCTGGAGGAAGTTGGCAAGCAGTTTGAAGTCACACGCGAGCGAATTCGCCAGATTGAAGCGAAAGCCATTCGCAAGCTGCGCCATCCGTCCCGGGCGAATCAACTAAAACCGTTTCACGACGGATGAAGCAGTGCCGGTGGGCAAATTCAAGTAGCGATTCTTGCTGCGGCACTAATCTGTAGGCCGCTTTACAGGCGCTTAAGAGCCGCCACCTGCAGGATTCATTGAACCGGGCGTATCCCGATGTTGTACGACAAGTCCGCGCACGCGAATCTGCAATGAAATTCTATCTTTTCAGGACTTGAATTTATGTAGTGAGGTGTTATCTAATGTAGCGTAGGGTATCAAGGAGTCGATGCCGGAAGACCAAGTGAGTAATTGCTTGGTCAATCTTTATTGTTCGCGGCTGCCAATTTAAATCCGGCACCTGTCGGACAAGCCAAAACAGAAATTTTTTGATCAGTTGAAGAGAGTGTTTGGAAGTGAGTACGAAAGAAGTCGAAGATAAAAGTTGGTTAAGAAACCTGATTATTAAAGGCAAGCGCCACGGTTATCTCACGTACGAGGAAATTACCGACATTCTTCCCGAATCAATGAGCGGGACCGACAGCATTGTTCGCACGATTGATCTGTTGACGAGCCTGGAAATCGAAGTCTGTGATGAGGCACCGCATCCTGATGCACTGATTATGCAGGCTGATGAAGTCGTTGACGAAGAAGATGTTGCCGAAGAAGCTGAAGAGGTGCTGAAAAGTGACTTTGGCAGTACGACTGATCCGATCCGCATGTACATGCGTGAGATGGGACAGATCGATCTGCTTACACGTGCCCAGGAAATCGAACTCGCCAAGCAGATTGAAGTCGGTCTGCAGCAAGCTCAGGAGGCCCTTTCCAACTGTCCGTTCATTGTCAGTTCACTGCTCGAGAAATTTAATTCTGTTGCATACAAAAGACTTCGGTTTACCGAACTTTGCAATGGCCTTCATTTGAACACTGAGTACATTGACTCGAAAAGCGTTAAGGTCAGGCCGGATGGTCAGGATGAAGTCAATGTGTACTTTAAAGTGGTTGCGGACGAGTTTGAGCGGATTCGTCAGCGTCTGCATTGGCTCCGGGCGAGGGTTCGGGAAGAACACGTTGATTGCAAAAAAGCGGCCGACCACCGCCAGGTGCTGAAAAACAAGTTCATGCGGTTTAACTTCGGCCGCAGACACTATGATGCAATGTTCGATATCATGCATGATGCGGATGATGAACGCAAGGAAAAACAAAGAAACCTCGAAAGATTGCTGCTCCACAAAGTGCGCATGGAGCGACGCAAGTTTCAGGACATCGTAACCAAATCAGCAACCCATAGAAATCTGATTGCGCTGCTCAAGAGTCGGTGTGACGAGGTGCAGGCAGATCAGCTTGAAACTTTCCGCGCTGACATTTTGGAGGCGCGCGGGCAGCTCATTCGATTCGAAAAGCGGCTGGGCATGTCGCTGGCGCAGTTTAAAGATATTTATTTGATGGTGCGCAGTGCCGAGCATCAGGCAAACAAAGCCAAGGGTGAGATGATTGAAGCCAATTTACGGCTGGTCGTTTCGATTGCTAAAAAGTACAACAATCGCGGTCTTGATCTGCAGGATCTGATTCAGGAAGGAAATATCGGCTTGATGAAAGCGGTTGACAAGTACGAGCACGAGCTTGGCTTTAAATTTTCGACCTACGCGACCTGGTGGATCAGGCAGGCGATCACGCGGGCCTGTGGTGATCAGTCGCGTACGATTAGAGTACCGGTACATATGATTCAAACACTGAGTGCGTTAAACCGGATTCAGCGCGAAATCAGGCAGGAAGAGAGCCGGGAAGCGACCGTAGACGAGCTTGCCGAAAAAATGGAGGTCTCTGAAGAGAAAGTTCACAAGGTTTTGAACATACCCAAGGAGCCGCTATCGATGGAAGCGCCAACCGGTGAAGATGAAGATTCAAGCCTGCTGGACATCATTGAAGACAAGACTGCGACAAATCCACTTGAGGATGCGATCAAGTCGGGATTACATTCTGCAGTTGAATCAATGCTCGACTCCTTGTCTGATCGTGAAGCGGTTGTGCTGCGCATGCGTTATGGAATTGGAATGCCGACGGATTACACGCTCGAAGAGGTTGGCCAGCAGTTTGGAGTCACGCGTGAACGGGTGCGGCAAATCGAAAAAAGCGGACTTCGTAAACTTCGCCATCCCTCTCGGGCAATCAACTTACAGCCGTATATTCACGCATAAGCATCGGCCCCAAGTCCTTGGGGTCATTCTGGAATACCGACAAAATCCTGGCAGTTCCGCTGTGGACTGCGGGGACGTTTGTGTCCGACTTCGAGTGTTTTTTTGGATGGAGCATCGGTTTACCGTTAAATTCGGTGTGAGCCAATAAGTGACGTTCTTTTTGAAGGGCGGATACAACGTGAACGATTTGCATCGATGTTTCATCTTCTTTCATGTGGAGTCTGTCCGCTGAAACAGGATGGGTCAATCAAGCTGGATTCGCAAGGCGACAGGCGGTAGCAACGCACCCGAGTGCCGATCAAACGAATTAACCATGGCCGCCTTGTTCATCATTGCGGTACAATTCTAAACTCAACAATTCACCGGACTTGTCTTGAACTTGCGTACTGATTGACCACTTTTGGTGTGTATTCCAGGACAGGTCAATAGAGCAAGGAGATGAAGCAATGAAACCATTAATACAGAAAATTCTGATCGCGTTGGCCGCTTGTGCGGTTATGTTTACGTCAGTAAGCGTCAGCGCGGCGCAGTGCACCAATGATGTCTGGAATAAAGTGATGAGTCGTGGTAAGTTGGTTGTCGGTGTCAAAGCTGACTACAAACCATGGGGTTTTCGCAATGAGAGCGGCGACATTGTAGGTATGGAGGTCGACATGGCACAAATTGTCGCTGATACCATGGGTGTAGAGCTCGAAACAGTTGCAGTGCAGTCTTCCAATCGTATGCAGTTCTTGGAGCAGGGCAAAATCGATATGATGATTGCCACGATGTCTGACCGTCCAGATCGCCGCAAGATTGTTGGCATAACCATGCCCAACTATTACACCTCTGGCACCAATGTGATGTCACCGAAAGCCTTGTCACTGAGCGAGTGGGAAAACTTGCGAGACAAACCGGTCTGCGGTAAGCAGGGTGCGTTTTATAACAAGATTGTGAACGAACGCTACGGTGCCGAAATCATTGCATTTACCGGCAATGCGGAAGCCAAACAGGCACTCAGAGACAAAAAATGTATCGCCTGGGTTTACGATGATTCTTCAATCATGTCAGATCTTTCCTCCGGCAACTGGGATGACTTCGAGATGCCGCTCGCAAGTGAAGATGACAATCCGTGGGGACTCGCGGTACCGCTGGCAGAAAAGGACTGTGTATTCGGCAACTTCATGTCTGGCTTGACATACAACATGCATCAGTCAGGCAAACTGATCGAACTGGAAAACAAATGGGGTATTCAGGCGACTCAGTATCTGATGGATCAGAATGCAAAGTTTGCTGACTGGATTCAGGAATAAATCGATCGCTTTTTTCGGGGCGGCGTACTGCCGCCCCTGGTTTGTTTACGCATTACGTTCCAGGCTCACTGACTGAACTGTCGTGAACGGGTTCCAGCAGTATTTCTTCGATCTTTCGGCGGATCATCCACGCTGGAACTTTATCTTCTTTTATGATCCGGTGCAAACTGAGCGCGTGCTGAGCGGGCTTTGGATGACCGTACAGCTGTCAGTTTCCTGTGTCGTTCTGAGTGTGATTATTGGTTTGGTCGGGGCTTGGCTGCAAGGTGCCAAATCGCCCTTGGTGCGGGCCATTGTGCAGGGTTACATTCAGTTTTTCCGCAATACGCCACCGCTGATTCAACTGCTTTTTTTCTATTTTGCCCTCGGCCAGTTTACACCAACCTATTCACCGGACGGCTGGCTGGAAGTACCGATCATCTCAAATGTCGGCTGGGCAATCATTTCGCTTTCGTTTTTCGCCGCGGCATTCAATGTGGAAATTTTCAGAGCTGGAATTGAAGCGATTCCAGAGTCTACCCAGGAAGCATCTGAGGCACTCGGAATGAGCCGTTTGCAGACTTTTTTGTACGTCGTTTTCCCGCTTGCTTTTCGAGTCAGTTTGCCGGCGCTCAACAATAACCTGGTCAACCTGGTGAAGACAACCACCCAGGCATTGGCCATCGCAGTGCCCGAATTGCTCTACCAGATGGTCAGTATCTATAACGATTACTCAACCGCGCAGTATGCCTGCATGGTCGTGCTGTTTGTAGCGTACATTGTGTTGGTTGGGCTGCTTGTTTTTGGCATGAATTCCTGGGAGCGTGCGGCGCGAATTCCAGGCTATGGACAATAAAGGCGATGAGCAGACAGATTCCCGGGATGAGCGTTATAGTGCAGGGCAAAACAGATTTGCCAGTGCTCAAGCCTTATCGACTTTCGATGAGCGCTGGCCCGGCTGATCTCGGATTCAGTCGCTGGCTGCAGGGTGTAAATCCGCTGACCTTTGTTGCCATCGCTGGCCTGTTGCTCATTTGGCCGGTGGTTGTTTTTGCACAAGGTGGCTATACTACAGCTCAGGCTTTCGAAGCACTCTGGCGCTGGCTGCCGTTTTTGGTTACCAGTGGATTTGCGCTCAATATCCTGATCAGCTTTTTTACCATGCTACTCGGTACTGTTGCCGGGATTTTACTGGGATTGGGTCAGATTGCGCCACTTAAGCCCTTGTCCAGATTCAGCTGGTTTGTAACGCAGCTGTTTCGAAATTCACCGTGGCTGGTGCTGCTGTTTATTGTCATGCTGGCCTTTCCCTTCGAGTTCCAAATTGGTGGGACGATCTTTCTGATCCCGGACTGGATCAAGGCGGTCTTTGGTCTGTCGCTGCCGATCATGGCCAATATCTCGGAGATTGTACGCGGCGGTATTCAATCTGTGCCGACCGGGCAGTGGGAAGCAGCTGAATCGCTGGCGTTTACCCGTCGACAGACTTTATGGCAAATCATACTCCCGCAGTGTTTCAAGCGCATGATTCCGCCCTGGATGAACTGGTATGCTATCCTGACTATGGCTACCCCGCTGGTTTCACTGCTTGGCGTCGAAGAGCTGGTGACGCTGTCCCGTCAGGCGATGGAAGCAGAAGATAATCATCCAGAGCTACTGATGCCATTTTTTGGATTCGCACTGGTGATTTTTTTCCTTTACTGTTATCCGATTGCCAAGTGGACCCTGCGGCTTGAACGTAAATTCGCCGTCAAAGAGTAACCTTAACTTCAGTATTTTGCTATGACGACAACAAACTGGACACCGGCTCAGCCGATTGTATCGATACGGGACTTACATAAATCATTTGGCGACCTTGAAGTACTCAAGGGTATATCGCTGGATGTCATGAAGGGTGAGGTCATTTGTGTCATCGGGCCTTCCGGGTCCGGCAAATCTACATTGATTCGCTGCATTAACGCGCTCAATCCCATCAATTCCGGTTCAATTTTGGTGGAAGGGCAAGAGGTACACGATCCTGCTCTCGACAAGCTTGCGCTGCGCAAGAAGGTCGGCATGGTTTTTCAGCAGTACAACCTGTTTCCGCACAAGACCGCGCTTCAGAACGTGATGATGGCACCGCTCAAAGTATTGAAGCGTCCCCGGGATGAGGTTGAAAAACATGCTCGGGAACTAATGAACCGGGTGAATTTACAGGGCAAGGAGGATAGTTATCCCGGTGAGTTATCGGGTGGCCAGCAGCAGCGCGTGGCCATTGCCCGTTCGCTTGCAATGAATCCCGATGTCATGCTGTTTGATGAAGTCACTGCTGCATTGGACCCGGAAACCGTAAAAGAAGTATTGCTTGCGATCAAGGACCTGGCGCAGAGCGGCATGACTTGTATTTTAGTTACTCACGAGATGGGCTTTGCCCGGGAAGTGGCTGATCACATTTATTTCACCGACCGGGGTGTGATCGTAGAGCATGGTCCGCCTGCGACATTTTTTACCGAAGCCAAAGACCCGCGAACACAGGAGTTTCTAAGTCAGATTCTCTGATCGGGCACTCATCCTGTTGGGGTGGCAGCACACATTGGCAAAAGAGCGCCTTGCGCACTGGAATTCATATCCGATCGGCCGGTTTGCAGCCGAAATGATGCACATCCTGAGGTGCCGCGCACAGATGTTTTTTGTGGTCTCGGAAACATCGTCAGCGTACCAAATCGGCAAGGCGGAGAAAAAAACTTCGAACTTGAGCGCATTGCGGTTACAATCAAATCAATAAAGCAATACCGACTTCCTGATTTCAGATTAGCGCGCTTCCAAACTGGCGCTGAAGGAGGATGAGATGAATTCAGCACTCACCTCAACAGGGATGCTGAAAACCCTGTGCAACATTTTCGTTAGTGTTGGTCTGGTACTTTGTTTCGGTCCCGCATACGGCTCCCAGGACGAGAACGGTCTGGTAGAGTCAACGCTCAAAGCTGTGGTTGGGCTTCGTTCCGTGGTGCCCGACAGCGCAAGGACGGCGGTCTCACTCGGGACTGAGCGCGAAGGCAACGGCATCGTAATTGACGAAGATGGATTGATACTGACCATTGGCTACCTGATTTTGGAAGCCTCCGATGTGGAGGTCACGAACAGTCAGGGTCAATACGTACCAGCGGAGCTGGTTGCCTACGATTACGATAGTGGTTTCGGTCTGGTGAGGGCGACACAGTCGCTCGGCATCAAGAGCATGCCTTTGGGTGATTCGACGATTTTGGCGCCGGGTGATGCGGCACTGATTGTTTCACATATCGGGCCCGAGTATATGCGGGTCGCAGAGGTGGCGGACGTTCGCGAGTTCCCGGGTTACTGGGAATATTTGCTCGATCAGGCGATCTTTACGACACCGCCGTTTCATGGATTTGGCGGCGCGGCGCTGATCAATAACCAGGGCGAGCTCATTGGGGTCGGCTCATTGATGGTGCACGATGCAGTCAATCGAGGGCGTCCAGTACCCGGTAATATGTTTGTACCGATTGACCTGCTCAAACCGATCTTTGATGACTTGCTTCACAGTGGGCGGGCAGCCGGGGACACCAGACCTTGGTTGGGGATTTACACTGCCGAGCACCGTGGACATCTGTTTGTCTTTCGCGTCGCAAATGATGGTCCCGCACAATCAGCCGGAATCAAACGGGATGACATCATTGTTGCAGTCAACGGGAATCCGGTGTCAGGCATGGCAGAGTTTTTACGTGCGGTGTGGGCGAGCGGTCCTGCCGGTGTCGAAGTCACAGTTTCGGTGCTGCGAGACGGTTCGGTTGAGGACGTAACCGTCAAATCTGGCGACCGCTACGATTGGTTAAAAATCGAGCCAGCGTCGCGTTATTCGGCTATGCTGCAATTCGATTAGAGGAGCAATCGATTCGAAAAATTGGGTTCAAGCCATTTATGTATAATCGCAACTCCAAATCAATAAATTATTCTGGAGGATCAAGTGAACATTTCAATTAGAAAGCCATTGACCACATTCATTGTGGCTCTATCATTCGTTTTGTTTTCAGGGTCGAGCCTGGCAGCAGACAGTAGCGAACCCATCAAAATTCCGATCAAGAACTGGTCGAGCCAGATTGTGATGGCGCACGTAATCGGCGGTATGTTCGAAAGCATGGGCAGCAATGTCGAGTATGTCCCGGTCGACAATCAGGCGAGTTTTGAAGCTGTGCGTACTGGCGACCTGACACTGGTTCATGAAGTATGGCAATCGACGATGCAGAACGCATATTACAGCGCGATGGAAAAAGGCGGGCTGATTGATGCGGGTACCCATGCCGCTGAAACGCTGGAAGAAATGGGCGTGCCGAACTGGGTGATCGATAAAGGTCTGTGTCCGGGACTGCCTAGCTGGGAAGCTCTGAAAGACTGTCACGAAAACTTTGCAACACCAGACTCCGGTGGTAAAGGCCGCTGGCTGGAAGGTCCGCAAAGCTGGCACGGTGATGTCATGCCAAATCGGATCAAGGGACTGGGTCTGGACGATAAGTGGGTTGTGAAGTTCGCAGGTGCAGCCGATGCACTGTGGGCGGAACTCAAAGCTGCTGAGAAAGAAGGGCGCGGTACCATCATCTTCAACTGGACACCAAACTTTACTGATGCAGACGGTTTTACGTTTATTGAATTTCCACCGTACTATGATGGCTGCCGAATCGCTGATGGCGGCGACTTGACTTCGACCGGTTGCGGATCACCCACAGGCTGGCTCAAGAAAGGCGTCAATTACAGATTTCCGCGCTCGCATCCAAGGGCGTACACTGCTTTCACAAAGTTGAGCTTTACTACGCCTCAAATCGGTTCGATGGCGGCGCTTGTTGATGTGGAAGGAATGACACACCAGGATGCTGCGACGAAATGGCTGGCAGATAATGAAGATGTCTGGAAGCCCTGGACGGTGTCAATTCTTGGAGACACCAACTAATCGGACTTTTTGATCATCACAATTACCTGAATCTGTATGTCTTGTATAAAGACCCCTCCTCGCCGGGGGAGGGGTCTGTCCGATTACAGGACAGGATTAACAATTTCAAAACCGGGTTTGCGCACCG
Source organism: Gammaproteobacteria bacterium (assembly GCA_022824665.1). GTDB lineage: Bacteria > Pseudomonadota > Gammaproteobacteria > Arenicellales > JAJDZL01 > JAJDZL01. The sequence continues at coordinate 23,832 of JAJDZL010000134.1, forward strand.
TCTTAAAGCTTTGTCGTACTTGCGATGACCGTTAATGTTCAACAAGAGGATGCCAGGCACGCGGTAATCAGGTGTGAATCCGTTTACAAGATATTTGGCAGCAATGCCGCTAGCGTGTTGGAATCTTCCAATGGCGTAGTCGACAGCAAAAAGTTTCTAGAGGCGGGCCTGATTGTCGGTGTCAATAATGTTTCCCTTGAAGTTTATCAGGGGGAATTGCTGGTGATTATGGGTCTTTCGGGATCCGGAAAGTCTACCCTGCTGCGCTGTATTTCGAGGCTGACCGATGCCACGGCCGGCAAGATTATTGTGGATGGTCAGGACTTGCTGGCACTCAACCACAAGCAGTTAATTGAACTTAGACGCAACAAGATGGGCATGGTGTTCCAGAGCTTTGGACTTTTGCCACACAAGACAGTTCTGGAAAACATTGCATTTCCACTTCAGGTAAAAGGCTCCAGCACCCGGGACAGCATCAGCCGCGCCATGGAGATGGTCAAACTGGTCGGTCTCGACGGGCGCGAGAACTATTTCCCCAGAGAATTGTCCGGCGGCCAGCAGCAGCGAGTTGGCATCGCGCGATCGTTGGCTGTAGAGCCCGACATCTGGTTTTTGGATGAACCCTTTTCGGCACTGGATCCGTTGATTCGAAAGGAAATGCAGGATGAGTTTCTGCGCCTCCAGGCTGTACTGGGCAAGACGATCCTGTTTGTTACTCACGATTTTGATGAGGCATTGCGGCTTGCAGACCGCATTGCGATCATGAAAGATGGTGTGGTTGAACAACTTGATACGCCAGCCAATATCGTGTTGCATCCGGCGACGGAATACGTGCGCAAGTTTACAGAAGATGTACCGCGTGAAAAAGTGCTGCGGGTGGAATCAGTGATGGATGCTCCGGATCCAGATGAAGTGCTGGGCGATCTCAGAATTCCGATGGATGCACTCGTTGATTCGGTAGCCGAGCAAATTCTGGGTGAAGAAAAACCCGTCGCGGTGGTTGATTCCAACGGTAATATGGTTGGTACCTTGCATTCCTCTCACGTGATCAAGGTGCTGTTCGGAGGGCGATCCGAGGCAACCGACCAGCAATAAATTCCTGTCCATGGACTATCTGACCAAGCATCCGAAAACCGTTCAGTTCATCATTTTGCTGGCGGTTTTCTTCGCGTTATGTTTCGCAGTCAGCCCTTCGGAGTCCAATATTCTTTGGCGTTTGCCGCCACTGCTCAAACAGCTGCCTTATATCGTCAATGATTCAGTTCGGTACCTGATGTTCGATTGGATGCCGATTCAGGTTTATGATGCGTTAATTGATGACTATGAAGAAAAACCGTTATTCAGGGAGATGACCCGAACGGTTTCCAGTGCATTTTTGCTGGTAATCAACTTTATTCGCGAAATATTCCTGGGTGGAAACAAGACGATCGTAGCGTTTACCAGTTGGGATTTCATTAATGAGAATCCCTGGGCGCGCTGGCCGGCATTGCCCTGGACGGTGATTGTCGGTTGGGCAATTTTGTTGGGTTACAAACTTCACGGTAAAGGTTTGGCAGTGCTCGCTGGTGTGTGCACCTTGTATCTTGCAGTATTTGGCCAGTGGAAGCCGTCGATGGAGACGCTGTCTTTTGTACTGATTGCAGCACCGGTGTCGGTACTGCTTGGCTTGGTGCTGGGTATTTGGGCATTCAAGCGCAAATACGCAGAAACGCTGCTGAACCCGCTGCTCAATGTTGCACAAACCATGCCGCACTACTCATACCTGGTGCCGGTCATTGTGCTTTTTGGTGTCGGTGATCACGCGGCGGCCATTGCAACCATTGTGTTTGCAACGCCGCCCATGGTGCGACTGACACTCCTGGGTCTGCAGAAGGTTCCTGCTGATGTCGTCGATGCCGGCATGATGAGTGGCTGCACGGCCTTTCAGCTTATGTTTCGCGTGTTGATTCCCACTGCCAGGCGAGACATCCTTATTGGTGTTAACCAGGTTGTAATGCAGTGTTTGGCGATGACTGTGATTGCATCTTTTATTGGTGCGCAGGGACTCGGCTCCAACCTGATGATTGCACTCAATTCTCTGCGGGTGGGGACTGGCATAGAAATCGGCGTTTGTATTGTTCTGATTGCTGTTGCATTGGACAAAATGTCGTTGGCCTGGGCGAACAAGCAGACCGATTACTTTGCTGACCTGAGTTTTTTTCAGCGACACAAATTTGCTTTGTTCGCGGCGATTGTTTTCGTTGTTGGCGTGATTTTGGCGTACATCGGCGCTTTGGTGTTCAGAGATGGTTTCAATTACCTGTACATTGTTCCGCACAACAAGGGTGTCACCACCGCGCCATTTTGGCAGGCGACGGTTGACTGGATTTGGGATACGTTTTTCTACATGCTCAGAACATTCAACGAGTTCCTGATCACGAGCGTACTTGTACCGATGAAGAACATGTACCTGGCCATGCCGGTTGCTGCGACTTTTGTGCTCATGATGGGGATTGGCTACATATTGGCGGGCATCAGACAGGCGTTGATCATTGGTGCATTCCTGCTGTTCATCGCTTTGTCGGAATATTGGGACCGGGCGTTGATTACTGCCTACATCGCATCATTTGCAGTGATCGTGTCAGCTGTCTTTGGGATAACACTCGGTTCGATCTGTGCTCAGAATGCGACTGCGAGCAAGGTCATATTACTAATTTGTGATTTTTTCCAGACATTTCCTTCCTTCATTTACCTGATTCCGGTGATCATGCTGTTCGGGATTACCGACACTTCAGTCATAATTGCGACCATTGTTTATGCCACGATTCCAGCGACTCGCTATACTGTTGAGGGACTACGCAGTGTGCCTCAGGTGTTACATGATGCGGGATCGATGTTGGGTGTTTCGCGGCTGCAAAGATGGGTTTCCATTGAAGTGCCGCTCGCGTTTCCGCACATTATGCTCGGTATCAATCAGACCGTGATATTTGCCCTCTTTATGGTCATTATCGGTGCATTTATCGGTACAACAGACCTTGGCCAGTTAATTCTAAAAGCGATATCAGATCCGCAGGGAACCGGCATTGGATTGACTTTGGGGCTGTGTGTTGCGTTTATTGGTCTTGCGGTCGATCAGATCATCAGAACCTGGGCTAACGAGCGGAAAAAAGCACTCGGTTTGGATTAAACCCTGACCAGGAAATTCGCCGAGTTCTCCTTTTTTCTGTTAAACAACTGGTTGAACCCAGCCTAAACAAGGATCCTCTGACTTCAACTTTGGAGAGGGAAATCCAAAAGTGTGAGAGCGAAGGCTGGCAAACCAAAATCGATAGAGTCGATAAGACAATTCGTTCGGAAATACTGGCGCGTCATGTGTATACACTGCTTCAACGTGATTTGGAATTGTATTCCAGCGACGAAGTCACGCAGGCCAACAAATATATCGACCAGTAATTTTTCTTCCAACAGCACGCAAAATATTTGATTCAGCTACTTTACATCAGCTGACGGGAGAGATTCTACGTTGAGTATGCTTGCAGGAAAACCAACTGCCGAGTGAATTTTAATGTCAGTTGACATCAGTCATTCAGGTGGAAGGCAGCTGTTGAAGGCATTTAAATTAAAATTGTGCACATGAATCAAAGATCATTTCCCAAACCATCTCCAGAGAACCCTCTACCGCTAGATGGTTATCTAAATCGAACAGATCGTTCTGAAGTCGGCCGCGAGGCATTTTTCAGTGGCCGTGATGCTGAGTACGAGGTCTTTCATAATGCTGTAAATAGTCTTCGTTCAGGGTGTATCGGTGGCGGCACGATGATCTTCCACGGTGCACCAGGTGCCGGAAAGACTGCACTCATGCTGGAATGTATGGAGGCGGTCAGATGTCACTCCACACCGGATGATCCTTGGGTGGCGGTCTCCATTCAAGCTGAATCCCTGAAGTTTCCCACGCAGGTCGTTGGGATGATTGTGAACGCAGCCAATACGGAAAGTGAACGCCTCTCAAGAATCGCACCAAGTGCAATGTCCAGAAAGCTCGAGGATTGTCTGAAACTGGGTCGAGAGCTTTTTCAGGACTTATCGGAGCGAGGCGCTGGAGTAGCCGGCATATCAGTGGGTGGTAAATCGAAGTCTGGCGACCGTCCAGATTCGCCTATGCGGTCGGCACGGGTATTTCGCAGTGCTTTACCCTTGCTTGAGAAGTTTCACCTGGTGGTATTTGTGGATGAAGCCCAAAACGCTCTGGTGGCAGACACCACCCGAGGAGTAATGGGTAGTCTACACAACCCACCCAAAGAGATTGCACTGGTGACAGCTTTCTTTGGTCTGAGCGACACTCAGCAGGTATTGCGCGAGTGTGGTCTTTCAAGATTTGCAGATCAACGGATCGTGAATCTGGAACCGCTTTCAATGGATGATGCAGCAGGTTCCTTCAGACGCATGCTGGATACTTATTTCACGGGAGAAGCGCAAGAGAAGTCTCATTGGGAAAGTGCTCTTGCAGAGTTATCACAAGGGTGGCCGCAGCACATTAACCGGATCGGTGTCGCAGCAGGTTGGGTGATAGGCGCCAATCAAGGACGGTTGGAAAGGCATTTGCTTGAGGAGGCATTGGAAAAAGGAACCGAACGGAAAAACGACTACTATGCGGGGCGGCTTGCGGCCGGATCCCAGGATCCTGAATTGTACAAACATCTTGCCTTAACAGCTGCCCGTCATCCGAATGGTATTTTGTCCCGTAGAGAG
>JAJDZL010000237.1 GCA_022824665.1 Gammaproteobacteria bacterium
CAGACTGGAAGTCGCACAGCTGGACGGTGAAAATCTGATTGCCCGGTTTAAGGTTGCCAAGGGTTATTACCTGTATCAGGACAAACTGGGTTTTGAGACAGATGGCGGCGCACAGGTGAGAGAACTCGAACTGCCGGCCGGCGAACCCATGACGGACGCGTTTTTTGGCGATGTAATCATTTATCCGAGAGATTTTGAGGTTGGACTGCCGCTTATTCGCGCGAGCCCCCAGGCATCTGAGATTCAGTTGACCGCGACCTATCAGGGTTGTGCCAAGGATCTGATCTGCTACCCGCCCACGATAAAAACTTTCAAACTTTCGCTGCCGAGCCTCATCGACAGCGCCAGCGCATCTACAGCCCAACCTACAACCGGCACGTTAAGCAATGCTGCAGATTCTGCAAATGCCGGCTTCTGGTGGCTGGTTATCACCGCGTTTGGAACCGGTCTGCTGCTGACTTTTACCCCGTGTGTACTACCACTGATACCCATCCTTTCTTCCATTGTTATTGGCGACGGGCGCGGCAGTCGAATGCGCGGCGGTACGCTTTCGATTATTTATGTTTTCGGCACGGTACTGGCCTATGCCACGGTCGGCTGGATTGCAGGGGCGACTGGCGATCAGCTGCAGGCCTATTTTCAGAATGCCTGGGCGATTGGCATCATGGCCGCGGTATTTGTACTGATGTCGCTGTCATTGTTCGGACTCTACGAAATCAGGATGCCGACGGCATTTGAGTCGCGTATCCAGGAAAGCTCCACGAAAATTGGCGGCGGCAAGGTTGGCGCGGTCCTTGTGTTGGGCATTCTGTCGGCACTTGTCGTCAGTGCCTGCGTATCACCACTTTTGATTTCGGCGCTTGGTATCGCAATTGCCCGAGCGGATCCTTACCTGGGTGCGGCAATGATGACGTCGATGGCACTGGGTATGGGGGTGATACTGATTGCGATCGGCTTTGGCGTCGGTATTGCGCTGCCGAAAGCCGGCCCCTGGATGGATCGGCTCAAACAGGCTTTTGGGGTTCTGGTGCTGGGTGTCGCGATTTATCTGCTCGGCAATCTGCCCCAGGTTCCGGTGCTGCTGCTATGGGGTGCACTTTTTATCGTAACAGGCGTCTACATGGGCGCGTCCCAGGAACTGCCGGCAGATGCCGGAGGCTGGCGCTACTTTTGCAAGGGCATCGGCCTGGTGTTATTGATCTGGGGTATCCTCAGCCTGATCGGTGGAATGCTCGGTAGCCGCGATGTCCTGCAGCCTTTGCCACAGATTGCTGCGCTCAGTCAGGCGACTCTGATCACTGGCTGAATCAAGCGTGCCTGTAGCAGTGCCTGATGCACCTTCAACAGTGAATAAATCACCTTGATATTCCGAACAGAAGTACTGAAATCCCGGCGCCGCGCAGTCGTTATCGCGATTGTCATCTGTGTGTCCCTGACGTCGCTTACCGCGGGCATGATTTGGCGTCACTGGCTTACGCAATCCGAATCAGCGGTGCTTAACATCGACTACCTGCGTCAGTATGAGGACCACTGGAAGGTGCTGAATGCACAACCCGTCCGGGTAGACGATTGGAATGGTCAGGCGGTGCTGCTTAATTTCTGGGGCAGCTGGTGCCCGCCCTGCATCGAGGAAATGCCCTTGCTTGAGCAGTTCAATGCCGAGCACCCCAGCGTGCAAATCGTTGGTATCGTCGTCGATCAGGAAGAGACTGCAGTTGAATTCCTGAATCAGCACGATATTACGTTTCCTTCATTACTGATGAATCAGTCAATCGTCACTGACATGCTGAAGTATCTCAAGAACACCGATTTCGTACTGCCTTATTCAGTTGCCTATGACAGCACTGGAGAGAGCCTGTTCACCAAGGCCGGTCCACTCAGCGAAAGCGACTTGCTCAGACTTTTGCCGTAAAATTACCTGCGGCTACAGACGATTTGGTTCTGACAATTCCAAATTGGATAGAAAAGTGCTTAAAATACACTAATCAACGCTTAAATGCTTTGAACGTCTTTTATAATTAACTTAATAAAATATGTTTCGAGCACTTGAATATGGCAAAAATCCTTCTCCTGCATGGCCCCAATTTAAATCTGCTTGGCACACGAGAGCCGCAGCACTATGGTCAGATTACGCTTGCGGAAATTAACCAGCGCGCCGCGGATATTGCGGTTGCTGCCGGCCATGAGCTGACTGCCAGACAAACCAATGCGGAGCATGAACTGCTCGAGATCGTTCAATCTGCAGTTGCTGACGGTGTTGCCTATATTGTGATCAATCCCGCTGCTTACACGCATACGAGCGTTGCGCTTCGCGACGCATTGATTGCATCGGATATACCCTTTGTGGAAGTGCATATTTCCAACATCTACAGCCGGGAAGGTTTTCGACACCATTCCTATTTCTCTGATATTGCGCAGGGTGTGATATGTGGCCTCGGAGCAAAGGGTTATGAATTTGCGGTGCAATTCGCTTTAGCACAGTTGGAGCGGGAAGCCGGAGGTTAGTTCAATGGATCTTCGCAAGGTACGCAAGCTGATCGAGATTTTCAATGCTTCAAATCTCAGTGAACTTGAGATACATGAAGGTGAGGATTCCATTCGTCTGAATCGTACCCTTACGGTCGTTGCCGATCAGACGACGGTGCAAAGTGCTGCGCACCTGCCATCAGACGTATCCCAAACGCTTAAGGACATTGATATTGACGACGACCCGGCTGATGACGACGGCACATTTGCGGTACTGTCTCCGATGGTTGGTACGTTTTTCGCTGCTGCTGCACCGACCGATGATCCATTTGTGAAAGTTGGCGACGAAGTCAGTCCGGGTCAACCGCTCTGTTTGATCGAAGCAATGAAAATATTCAATCAGATCGAAGCGGAGCGCAGCGGAACTGTATTGAAGGTTCTCAAACAAAATGGCGACCCGGTTGAGTACGGGGAACCGCTGGTCATATTGAGTGAATGATTGAAAAGATTGTTATCGCCAATCGCGGTGAAATTGCGCTTCGCATCCTGCGTGCGTGCCGTGATCTTGGCATCGCGACGGTTGCTTTGCATTCTGAAATTGACAGTGAAGCGAAGTACGTCAAACTGGCGGATGAATCGGTCTGTATAGGGCCGGCCCCGGCTGCTTTAAGTTATCTCAACATTCCAGCTGTGATTGCAGCAGCTGAAGTAACCAATGCCAGCGCGATACACCCGGGCTATGGTTTCCTGGCCGAGAATGCAGCCTTTGCAGAGCAGGTGGTACAGAGCGGTTTTGTATTTATTGGTCCAACACCGGCTTCAATCCGGACCATGGGTAACAAGATCGAAGCGATCAGAACCATGGAAAAGGCCGGATTGAGGTGTGTACCGGGCTCCGGTGGGCCGCTCGGGGACGATCTGGACGAAATCAGGCTGCAGGCCGAGCAGATTGGCTACCCGATTCTGATCAAGGCGGCAGCCGGCGGCGGCGGCAAGGGACTGCGGTTGGTACAGGATGAGTCGGAACTTGAAAATGCACTGGCACTGTCACAGGGAGAGTCCAGTCTCGGTTTTGGAGATTCCACCTTGTACATGGAAAAATTTCTGAATAACCCGCGGCACATTGAAATTCAGGTGCTGTGTGACAACTTCGGAAATGCAGTTTATCTGGGTGACCGGGACTGTTCCATACAGCGACGCAGACAGAAGCTGATTGAAGAAGCGCCGGCGTTCGGGATTCCGGACCACCAGCGTCGAGAACTGGGAGAGCGGTGTGTCGAAGCCTGCACGGAAATTGGTTATCTGGGGGCCGGGACATTCGAGTTTCTGTATGATGGTCAGCAGTTCTTTTTTATCGAAATGAATACCCGGGTGCAGGTTGAGCACACGGTAACCGAGTACGTCACGGGTATTGATATTGTCAAGGAACAGATTCGAATTGCTGCGTCACAGCCGCTTACGATAACGCAGGATGAGGTGAGTATTACCGGGCATTCGATTGAATGCCGCATCAATGCGGAACATCCTTCGACGCTAATGCCGTCACCCGGGGTGATTCATCATTATCATCCGCCTGGTGGGCCGGGTGTACGAATCGATTCGCACATTTATACGGACTATGAAATTACCACGCACTACGACTCGCTGATCGCAAAGGTAATCACCTATGGCAGCGACCGGGACGAAGCGTTGGCCAGGATGCAGGGTGCTCTGGCGGAACTGGTGATTGAAGGTGTTGACACAACGACTGCACTTCATCAGAAAATTCTTGCAAAGAAGAAGTTTCGACGCGGTGTTGTAGACATAAACTTCCTGGAGCGTTCACTGGGACATTGACCGAAACCCCGGGCAATACCGTGTGGCTAAAGCTTTCGGCTGACTGCCTGTTCGAACGGGCTGACTCAATCAGTACACAGCTTGAGGAATCTGGTGCGTTGTCGGTGTCAATTGCGGTTTCGGATACCGATCGCACCTTGATTGAAGCGCTGTTCGACGCAAATTTCGAGCAGATTCCAGAAATTCAGGAGACGCTCGCCTTTTCCAACCGCGATGATTCGGATTTTAGGATTTCAAGTGTAGCGCTTGAAGACCGGGACTGGGTGGGTGAATCACAACGAAATCTGAATCCAATCGAGGTTGGTAACGACCTTCGGATTGCTGCGCCCTGGCACGAAGTCAGCGACGACCGGCAGACTGTCATCATCAATCCTGGGTTGTCTTTTGGAACCGGGCATCACGAAACGACGCGCATGTGTGCAGGTTTTCTAAGTGAGCTTAATCTTGCGGGGACTTGTGTAATTGACTACGGGTGTGGCAGCGGAATCCTGGCGATTTGTGCACTGGCGCTCGGAGCCGAAGCGGCCTGGGGTGTGGATATTGACCCGGATGCACTGGTTGACAGTCGGGAAAACGCCATTCGAAATGGTGTTGAGAACGCATATTACCCAGTTGCGCCAGATGAATTGCCGGATGAATTACAGGCGGACGTTGTGGTGGCCAATCTATTTGCTGATGCGTTGGTCGACTTATCGAAAGAGTTGGTCCGGTTGACTCGGCCGGGTGGCTGGCTGATTTTGTCTGGCATGCTTGATACCCAGATCGAACGCGTTCGAATGGCGTATTCGGACTGCTTTGATTTGTCGATTGAGCAGGATGGGCAATGGGTGATGCTGTGTTGTCGACGGGCGAAGTAGATTGTTATTCACCTAAGCTCTCGCCAGTTAGCGTACAGGACTTGAATTCTTCGAAAACAAGATGATCTTTAGTATCGGGGCAACTTGTGTGTTTTATTTTGCGTTGGACCGTGGGTGAAGAATTTCGGGGTGATTTGTGACTGAAGATGCGAAATCTCACAAACCGAAAAAGCAAATTGAGCCCTTTCGAAGCGATTCAAACGGACGGCTATGAGTTAGCCAAGCAGCAACTATCTCACAGTTCGTCGCAACCTGAAAGATGGCAAACACCTACTGCAAATATACATCTGTCAGGTAACTTTCAGCCAATCGCTATGCATCGAGAAGCAGATGGAACAGAAAAGTTTGTGGCTCTTTCTGATGAGCATGAACCAGCATCTCGCGAGAGGCAGATTAGG
>JAJDZL010000062.1 GCA_022824665.1 Gammaproteobacteria bacterium
AAGGGAGTTCCCGCACCCACTAATCTTGAAGTTCCACCACATCGATTTGTGTCCGATAACCGGGTCGAGGTTGGTGGTGATGCTGAAACTGCAGACGTGGCGTAATGTCTAGACTTCTCAGAGGGTTTGATGACCGCTACCCCGTGATTTCGGTCTGGGAAGAGCACCTGTCAAAATACTATGCCCCGAAAAATTTTAATTTCTGGTACTTTTTTGGTTCTCTGGCATTGGTTGTGCTGGTATTGCAGGTGGTCACCGGAATTTTTCTCACCATGCACTATAAGCCCGATACAGAATTGGCCTTTGACTCGGTTGAGCACATTATGCGCGACGTATCGTGGGGCTGGCTCATGCGTTACCTGCACTCGACCGGTGCATCGCTGTTTTTTGTTGTAATTTATATGCATATGTTCCGGGCATTGCTGTACGGTTCATATCGTGAACCGCGCGAATTGCTTTGGATAATCGGCATGGTGATTTATCTCACACTGATGGCCGAAGCGTTCTTTGGGTACCTGCTGCCTTGGGGCAATATGTCATTTTGGGGTGCACAGGTTATCATTTCGCTGTTTGGAGCGATTCCCTTTATTGGAGAAGGGCTGTCACAATGGATTCGCGGTGACTTTGTCGTATCCGATGCGACCTTGAACCGTTTCTTTGCATTTCACGTGATATTGGTTCCGCTGATGCTGATTGGTCTGGTGTTTGTGCATCTGGTTGCGCTGCATAAAACCGGTTCAAACAATCCTGACGGCATCGATATCAAGAAACAGAAGAACGAAGCCGGCAATCCCAAGGACGGCATCCCTTTCCATCCTTACTACACTGTCAAAGACCTGTTTGTCGTCGGCGTGTTTATGTTTATATTCTTCGGAATCACATTCATTGTGCCGGAGTTCTGGGGCTGGTTTCTGGAAAGAGCAAATTTCGAGCCAGCCAACGCGCTGCAAACACCGCCGGATATTATTCCACTGTGGTACCTGACGCCGTATTACTCAATCCTTCGAGCGGTGACTTATCCGCTTTTTGGAGTCGATGCAAAGCTGTGGGGAGTGATTTCCATGGGACTTGCCATCTTCTTGCTGTTTCTGCTGCCGTGGCTCGACCGTTCACCGGTCAAATCAATCCGCTATCGCGGCTGGATGTTCAAGTCAGCGCTGACCGTTTTTACAGTGTCTTTTGTTCTGCTGGGTTATCTCGGAACGAAAAATCCGCAGGCAATTGATCTTTTTCTGTTTACCAATGTCAGATGGGCACAGATTTGCTACTTTCTGTACTTCGCTTTCTTTTTGCTGATGCCGATCTACACGCGACTTGATCCCGTCAAACCAGTGCCGGACCGGGTGACAATGAAATGATGATCAGACTAGTAATTTCAGCATTATTGATGATGCTGGCAGGCAACGTGTTTGCTGCATCTGGCGGTGACGAGAATCTGGATTCCGTGCACGTTAATTTGAGAGATACCGAATCGCTGCAAAAAGGCGCGGCGACTTTTACGAACTATTGTTTGTCCTGTCACGGCATCAAGTACATGCGTTATAACCGCATGGCAGATGATTTGGGTATCAATGAGGAAGTGCTGCGCAGCAACTTCCTTCAGCCTTCTCAAAAGCCGGGTGATCAGATGACGGTCAATATGTCTGAAGACGACGCCAAACGATGGTTTGGGGTTGTACCACCAGATTTAAGCCTGATAGCCCGCGCCCGCAGTCCAGATTGGATTTACACCTTTCTCAGAAGCTTTCGTGTCGAAGAAAAATCGGTAACCGGATGGAATAATGATTTGTATCCGGATGTCGGTATGCCGCATGTGCTCTACAGCATACAGCAAGATACGACCCGCGAAGAGTACGACAAAACGGTTCGGGATTTGACGAATTTCCTTGTGTATGTTGCTGAACCGGCCAAACTTGTTCGCTACAACATCGGAATTTGGGTGTTGATTTTTATGGGAATCTTTATCATCTGCGCCTACTTTCTGAAAAAAGAATATTGGAAAGACGTTCACTAGCACTTGAAAATCTCGGCTGAACCCCCAAATTCTGAATGAATTGGATTCAGATTCCTTGCTTTTTATGAGGTTTCCAATACATGAATGATTCGTTCCAGAATCGTCGCGCGGGGATGACGCTCTATTCCAGCCCGTCCTGTATCGAAGGGCATGCTTGCCGTATGGTTTTGCATGAAAAAGAGGTGGAGTGTGATGTCGAATACGTTGATCTGTCAAAAAATCCGAACTGGATCACAGAGAATAACCCCTACGGGGAAAGTCCAATACTGATCGATCGCGAGCTTGTTTTGTATGGCTCGCACATCATTGCCGAGTACCTGGATGATCGGCTTCCACATCCGCCGCTGATGCCACCAGACCCGGTTAACCGAGGCAGGGTGCGAATGATGATTTACCGCGCACAGCGCGACTGGTTGGGGAAACTTCGACAGATTGACGAAAAGAAAGGCAAGCCACACAAGCCGTTGCGCGATGCCATTCTTCGCGACTTATGCGTGATGGCGCAGTTTTTGAGTTCGCAACAGTTTTGGCTTGAAGACGAGTTTACTCTGGTCGACTGTTTTATCGCCCCCTTGCTTTGGCGTTTACCGCATTACGGTATTGAATTACCGTCCCAGGCCCGGGTGATGAATGCCTACGCTTACCGTCTGTTTCAGCGACCTTCATTTTCCAGGAGTCTTAGTCTATTTGAGCGGGAATTGCAGTTGAACTGATCGTTGACATGCTTTCCAAGATTCCATATTTGATTGATGCCATACGAAACTGGGCGATAGATTCGGCGTTAACACCGCAATTGCTGGTGGATTCGAAAAACTCGGCGATTGTCTTGCCGTTGGATCAAATTAAAAGCGGCGATGGTGATAGCAATATTGTTTTGAACATTCACGAGCAGGCAGTGGACCGCTTTCAGTATCGCGATGACCACGTTGTCTTCAGAACAAGATTCTCCGGCCGCTCGTTCGAGGTGGACATTCCATTTGATGCAGTCATTGCTGTTTTCACCCGCGAAACCCATGAAGGTCTCCATTTGCAGGCAATTGCACGGGCTGAAACTGAGGTGGAAGACGGGGAAGTGATGACAGATAAAACACCCGGGAAGACTAAACCAGCCTCTGGCAAGCCGCATCTGAAAGTCGTCAAATAGGCATGTTTGATGAATAAAGACCAGTCTATGCCGAATCAACAGCGGATTCGAAGCACCACCATTCTGTCAGTTCGAAGAGGCACGGGTGTGGTGTTGGGTGGAGACGGCCAGGTCTCGCTTGGCGACACCGTGATCAAGTCAAACACCAAGAAGGTTCGAAAACTCTATCACGATCAGGTGTTAGCCGGGTTTGCCGGCAGCACCGCTGATGCATTTACGCTGTTTGAGCGCTTTGAGGGGAAACTCCAGGAACGTTCTGGCAATCTTACGCGCGCTGCCATTGAGCTTGCCAAAGACTGGCGAACAGACAGATTTTTGCGCCGGCTGGAAGCACTTTTGGTTGTCTGTGATCGCGATGCCTCGCTGATCATCTCCGGTAATGGTGATGTCATTGAACCCGAAGACGGTCTGATGGCAATTGGCTCAGGTGGAAATTACGCAAAGGCTGCGGCACAGGCACTGCTGGAATCAACCAATCTCAGTGCACGAGAAATCGTCGAGAAGAGCCTTGGAATCGCCGCGAAGATTTGTGTCTACACTAATCAGAACTTTACTATTGAAGAATTGGAGGAATAGAGCCTCGTGACAGAGATGACTCCCAGGGAAATTGTCCAGGAGTTGGATAAACACATCATTGGTCAAACAGACGCCAAGCGCGCGGTTGCCAATGCGCTTCGCAATCGCTGGCGGCGCATGAATGTTCCCAATGATGAATTGAAGGCCGAAATTACGCCCAAGAATATTCTGATGATCGGACCGACAGGCGTCGGCAAAACCGAGATTGCGCGGCGTCTGGCAAAATTGGCGCATGCACCATTTATCAAGGTTGAAGCATCAAAATTTACCGAAGTTGGTTATGTCGGCCGCGAAGTTGATTCTATCGTACGGGATTTACTCGACATGGCAATCAAACTGGTGCGCGAAGAGTCCCTTGAGCTGGTCAGGGTACAGGCCGAAGCAGCAGCTGAGGAGCGGGTCCTGGACGAATTGCTCCCGCAACCCAGAAATCAGCACGGTGAAAATCAAGAGGACGAACAGGAGAAGCCAGACGGCAAGGGACGACAAAAACTGCGTCGCATGCTCCGCGAGGGCGTGCTTGACAAAAAGGAGATTGATATCGATGTCAGCACATCGATCGGAGTCGAGATCTTTGGGCCGCCTGGACTTGAAGAGATGACTAACCAACTGCAGAGTATGATGCAGAACATGGGTTCTCACAGAAGCCGTTCACGTCGAGTTACGGTCAAACAGGCAATGAAACTTTTAACTGATGAAGAAGCGGACCGGTTGATTAACGACGAGGATATCAAGCTTGATGCGATCACCAGTGTCGAACAGAACGGTATTGTCTTTCTCGATGAAATCGACAAAATTGTCGGGCGCTCTCACAGTCAGGGGCCGGACGTTTCGCGCGAGGGAGTGCAACGCGATCTGCTGCCGTTGATTGAGGGTTCAACGGTTTCAACACGACACGGAATGGTTAAATCAGACCATATACTGTTCATCGCATCGGGTGCATTCCAGGTTTCCAAGCCATCTGATCTCATCCCTGAGTTGCAAGGCAGGTTGCCGATTCGGGTTGAACTCGACGCGTTAACAACGGGAGACTTCGTTCGCATATTGACCGACACTGACAGTTCATTGACTGAGCAGTACACTGAATTGATGAAAACAGAGGGCCTGAATCTCACTTTTGATCAATCCGGGGTTGAGAATATTGCTGAATACTCCTGGCGGGTGAACGAATCTACTGAAAACATCGGTGCACGGCGATTGCATACTGTCATGGAACGACTGCTTGAGCGAGTATCGTTTGAAGCTGCCGACCGCAGCGGCGAAAGTGTCGTTGTTGACAAGGATTTTGTAGAAGAAGAACTCAAGGGACTGGTTGAAGACCAGGAGCTCTCTCGCTATATTCTCTGACTCGCGCCCTTGCGAAGCTGGCAAAGTGGCACCGCCATGCAGCGTTTGATTGCGCTGCCTTTTCGAAGCATCGCAGCATACCGGAATATTGTTTCTGTGATCTTGTCTTGAGGCTAAATGGTGGTTTACCCTTCTGACCACCTGAAATCAGCGAGACTTGGATGAAAGAGGCGCCGCTCAGATCAAACGATGGATTAAGGTGCTGCCCGGCTGCCCGTCCCGGATCACGAAAAATGTCAAACGAATAGGGACTGCTTCAAGTATCTTGACGAGTGCGTTGGCGCAGCTCTTCGCGTTCCGCACGTTCAATGAGTTTGCGCTGATCTTCGATCGCCTGTCTCATGACCTCTTCGTAGACTTTCTTCTTCTCGCGCGCACTTGCATTGCGGATAAAGTCGGCAAAGGGATTGACGTATTCAGGTTCTTTCCTGATCTTTTTGCGGATACTGTCTAGCATGACTGTGAATCGCTTTATCTGATAATTGTTTCGATGTCGTATTTGCTGAATAGCTCGGGAATTTGGTCATCGATTTGATCAACGCCGGCTTTCAACCTCTTGTTGGCGCCGTCTATATTCTCCAATAATAAATCCAATCGCACCTGACTTCCAATTTTTTTCAAAGTATTTGCGTTTTCTCTGGCTCTGAAGTACTGATCAACGAATGCTTCACTCGGATACTTGTCAATACTGGCATATTTCTCGACTATTCGTCGCTTGTTCTGCCTAGCGAATTCGGCTGCTTCTGCCTTGATCTGATCGTCGGTCATGTGATTGATATCGGGATGAGTATCTTGATCTCAATCATGTATTTTCTCATCGCTACACTTGAAATCAAAATCAACATCCCTACATTGTGAGTATCAAATCGGAAATCATCGAGATTTCGAAACAACCAAAAAAACGAGGTAAAAAACAATTATGAACTCAATTATTCGTACCAATGGCCTTGGAAATTTAGGCGATAGTCTGTTGACTTCTATGGTGCCGAATTGGGATGATTTTTTCCCGCAAGTGGTCCGTAGCAACGCTGTCAGTCCTGCCAGCCGGGTGCCGGCAGTTGACATCAGGGAAACAGACAGTGAGTTAAAACTCATCGCTGATTTGCCGGGAATCGACAAGGAGGCAATTGAAGTTTCCGTCAAAGAGGGCATCCTGAGTTTGACTGTTAAATCCGAACAGGAACACAGCGAAGAGTCACAAGGACGGGTGATTCGTCAGGAACGCTATCGCGGAACATTTCTGCGCTCATTCAAACTGAACGACACGGTCGATGATGAAAACATCCAGGCAAGCTACAAAGACGGTGTGCTTAGCATTACGGTTCCGAAAAAAGAACCGGTTAAGCCCAAAAGAATTGAAGTTGCTGTCCACTAATTTCAAAGTTTATTTTCTTACTCCTTCTATAAATTGTGGGTGATTCGATAATCAGCCAGGCGGTCGGGATGCTTTTCGGCCGCCATTTTTTTATTCAGTCAAAGCAGGTTGATCAGCAGGCTTAATTCATCTCAACAGCCTGCCGGTAAGCTTGCCTGGTAGTCAAAATGCCATCGGAATTCAAACAAAAGTCTACAAGATCGGTCAATGTCCTGCTTGAAGGTCTGCCGTATATTCAGCAGTTTCGCGGCAAGACCATTGTTGTGAAATACGGTGGCAACGCAATGCAGTCGCCTGAGCTGCAGGAAGCTTTTTGTAATGACATCGTTTTGATGAAGAGTGTCGGCCTCAATCCAGTTGTTGTACACGGTGGCGGCCCACAGATCAGTAAAGCGATTGATCGTGCAGGACTTACATCAAGGTTTGTACAAGGTCTGCGCATCACCGATCGCGACACCATGGATATCGTTGAAGAAGTGGTCATCAATGAAATCAATAAAGAATTGGTGCAGGTAATGACGGCGCAAGGCTGGCCTGCGTTCGGGCTAGGCGCAAATTTGGAAGGTGGTCTGATTCACGCGAGAAAATTTCGCCATGCCTTCGTCGATCCGCAATCAGGTTCTCCAATCGAGTTTGGTTTTGTCGGTGAAGTGAAAAAAATTGCCACTGAGAAACTCAGACTGAATTCGCTTAAGAATGCCATCCCGATCATCGCCCCAATCGGTATCGACGAGTTCGGGCGAAGCTACAACATCAACGCAGATACGGTTGCCGGTGCAGTGGCTGAATCCGTTCAAGCAGAGAAACTGGTGATTTTAACGAATACGCAAGGCATCCTGGACAAGGACGGTACGTTGATTCCGGCCCTGACGATTGAACAGCTCGAAACCCTGATTGGAGAGGGAACTATTTCTCAAGGGATGCTGCCGAAAGTGCGCTGCGTCCAGCACGCCCTGAAAGCCGGTGTACAGACCGTTCAAATTATTGACGGGCGACTTATACACTCCGCACTGCTCGAGATTTTTACCGATAAGGGCGTGGGCACCATGATCACCAATCCCGGCCGTCCCAGCTGAATTTGGTGTTCGATCAGACGGTTAAGCCGATTTAGCTTCCGCAGTCAGCCGTCGGGCTCGCTGAATAAATGCCACTCCGATGAACATCATAACCGTGGCAACCCAAACCAGCAACGGCAACACTTCGTTGTGCACGTATGCGCCAATTAGAATGCCGAATATTGTGACGGAATAGGTGACTTGGCTTGAGAACAGTGCCCCGGCAAGTTTGATCAGCACGTAGAACAGGCAAAATGCCGTCGCCGTCAGTGCGCCGTGATACAGAATCAATCCTGCAATCAACGGGTCTGCATCCCACACCGGATAGACTGAGTCAAATATCACCGTGACAATGAAAAGAGCAATCGCAGCGGATATCAGCGACCCGACCGCCAAGTCCATTGAATGGAGATTTTTTGGACGCCGCAGTGAAACATAAACAATATTGAACGCATAGAATGCCGGTGTGATCAAGGCAAATAAAATTGCCCATACCGGCGCTTTCATCTGTTCGACGGACCCCGGCATCAAAATCAGCAGCATGCCAATAAAGGCGCAAATCAGCCCGGCTGTCTTTAGCGGGTGATACTTTTCCACATGAACTAAAACACCAAACAAGTAGGTAAAAATCGGCGCAACAGTAAGCAGCAGTACCATTAGCCCGGCTGGAATCCAGGTGACTGCGAAGTACATCACTGTCGTTGGAATGGCTGTGCTGGTCAAGCCGCAGAAAATATAAAAAATCAGGTGTTTCGGAGGCATCCTGCGGCCAAGAAGAAAATTAATGATCACCACCAAAGATGCCGCGATCGTCAATATCCAGAATGAATAAGTCAAAGGATGTACGCCGTTAGCGATAACATATTTCGAGATACTCGGCACACCGCCCCACAAAAGTCCCAAAAACAACAGGATCAATACGGGTAAAGCCCGCAAAAATATTGCAGACTGAAAAAGGCGCGAACTTATCATTGACGAGACTTTGAAAATCGAGTTGGCGATGCGAGCGTCAGTAAGGACTGAATCATACGGTGCTATGTCTTAAAGTCACTCATCACAATCGTCCGCTTGCGGGACGAATTTAAGCGCAATGCCATTACTGCAATAGCGTTTGCCTGTTGGGCGCGGGCCATCGTTGAATATATGGCCGTGATGCCCACCGCAGCGTGCGCAGTGATATTCGGTACGCGGCACAATCAGTTTGAAGTCTGTCTTGGTTTCGAGGCTGCCTTCAATCGCTGAGTGAAAACTGGGCCAACCTGTACCGCTGTCGAACTTGCTGTCTGAGTAAAAGAGCGCCAGCCCGCAGCCACGGCACTCGAATACCCCTTTCCTGTACTCCCGGTTGAGTTCACTGCTGAATGGCTGTTCGGTTCCTTCCCGGCGCAGCACCCGATACTCTGCAGGTCCCAGAATTGCCTGCCATTGCTGATCCGTTTTGTTGAATTTTTCCATGGTTACTCAAGTCGCGTTGATGGTGTTACAAAAAGTACACTGCTCGATTCCTGATGAAGTCAGACCCTTACACGAATATATACAAAATCACGTTGATGAATTGATTTGTCGTGACAAAAAAAGATTGTACCAAGGAGGACGCAAAGCATCCGTCCAGGCAATTCGGCCGCATGCAGGTTCTTCTCGACATCAATCCCGCTTGAAATTGGGCAATGTTTTGCGCTCAGGCTAAATGTTATCTGAATTTGATTGCCGATATCCTTTCAGAAACAAATAATTTGAGGAGACTTTATGACATGGTCTGGACTCAGAAAGCGCGATTAGCCATTTTTGAATAACAATATTGCTGGCTGCCAAATCTTCCTGGTTTGCAGGGAGGATTTTGATGGAGATTTGCACCAGGTAAATGCCTTAGAAGATTTTTTTTTTCGAAAATCCAAGTCATAAACCCGCTTCATTCATGGGAAAACGTTAAATGGTCTGCGATAGCGCCTGCCAAAAAGTCCAAGTGAATGCCTGAAGTCAGCCAGCTTGCCTGTGTTGAGCATTGATTGGAACAAAAACCGGTCGCCAAGGCTAAATTTTTGCTGTCAACCAGACAGTTGAATGAGGTTGTAGCTCAAGTCTGCACTGATCGCGTTGATCACAGTCAATTTCCCACTCGATTGCACCAAAGTGGTGGACTGATTTGGCTGCTCTTGTGCTTGTTTGTGGGGCATGATTTGGGAATTTTTCAGTTGCACAACAACATGCACATCCTCATCGATGAAAACAAATAAAATCACGCCAGTTAACTCGATTTGTGGTCAAATCTCACGTCATTGAAGGCGCCAAATTGAATACGCAGATTACCCCGTTAGGAAATCTGAGCGATCGCGCAAAAGGGGTCACGCTCGTTCTGACAGCTGGAATTTTTTGGAGTTTTGCAGGGCTGGCAGTGCGATTGATCGAATTTGCAAATGAATGGCAGATTTTGTTTTATCGATCAACGTCGTTAATGGCTTTTCTCGCCGTTTATTTTCTGCTGTTCAAACGCGGGCGTATCATTGCAACTTTTCGGGACTGTGGCTGGATTGGCTTTATTGCGGGATTAAGTCTGGGTATTGCTTTTTGTGCATGGATTCATGCACTGACACATACCACGGTTGCCAATGCCCTGTTCCTGCTTTCAACTTCGCCGTTTTTCGCCGCGCTGCTGGGTTGGTGGATTCTCAGCGAAAGGGTGTCGGCATCACTCATCTGGTTTATTGCTCTGGCGTCCAGTGGTGTTGGAGTCATGGTCGCTGAAGGCTATCAGCTTGGTACCCTGCTCGGTACGATTATGGGGATTATTGCTGCGTTCGGCTTTGGCATATTCGCAGTACTGCTGCGTAAGGGACGCACGACCGACCTCGTACCAGCTGTTTTTTGGGCCGGGTTCTGTGCAACCATCATATCGACAATCGTCATTTCGCTAAGCTCGGCTACGTTTGAGATTACCGGCCGAGATTTTAGCCTGTGTGCACTGATGGGAATATTTCAGGTAGGGTTGGGGCTGGTTATCTTCACCCGTGGTGCGAAGTACTTGCCCGCCGCGGAAATCACCCTGCTGTCGCTGACAGAAATTGTGCTGGGACCTGTTTGGGTATGGCTTGCAATCGGTGAAGTGCCTGGGGTATTGACCATTGTGGGTGGTTTCATTGTGATGTCAGCAATTACCGGTCAGGCGTATTTGACACTACGAAAGACGGGCTGACTTGATGTCGCTGAAAAAGTCAATTGGCGGTATAACTTGCGAAGCGAGTAGCCGTTATAGATACGCTGCGTGAATCTCATACAATATCGGGTGCGCATAGGAGGCAAGTCTTTTTCGTTCTTCGATTCCCATAATCGATTGAACAGGTTAATGCTTATTTTGTTTTGCACAGATCTTCAGTTATGTTGAAACCAGATCCGAAAGTTGGTTTGAGTATCGCTGACCGACCGGTTGGAGGCTAGCGATGCCTTGGTGGGGACGTGCGATTGGCGGTACGATCGGCGTGCTGGTCGGCGGCCCAATCGGGGGAATTCTTGGCTATGTTGCCGGCGGTTTTTTTGACAAAGGCGTGAAGAAAAACATTCACGGTGAATTTACTGCGAATGAACGAAGGCAAACAACATTTTATGCTGCTACATTTTCGGTATTGGGACACATAGCCAAAGTCGACGGCTACGTCAGTCCGCAGGAAATTCAGTTTGCCGAAACTGTCATGCGTCATATGTCGCTCAATAGCGACCAGCGTGAGGTTGCGGTCAAGCTGTTCAGAGAAGGGAAGAAAGATGAATTCGAGCTGGTCCCGGTTCTCAAGCAGTTTGCAAAAGAATGCGGCAATCGCAGAAATGTCAAGAAGGTGTTTCTTGAAATTCAGATCAATGGCGCAATGTCGGATGGCACCCTGGATGCAATTGAAACCGATGCACTGGAATTCATCGCGCAAGTCATTGGCTTTAATAATGTCGAGTTCCAGGAGATTCTCGAAAGCGTCATCAGCCAGCAAAGAGTTTCCTCGGGCAAGGCTGAGGTATCACTGGCGGATGACTACAAGCTGCTTGGTTTAGAACAAGGCGCGAGTCAGGACGAGGTCAAACGTGCATATCGGCGAAAAATGAGTCAGTATCACCCGGATAAACTGGTCTCCAAGGGATTGCCTGATGAGATGATGGATATCGCGACAGAGAAAACCAAGCAGTTTCGGGCTGCATATGATCGAATTCAAAAAAACCTTAAGTCTCGAACTGATACCGTGCATTAGTTTACGGGACTGATCCAACAAATCTGGGTATACAAAACCCTCTATCAAACAAGGAGCAAACAATGCCAAAGGCAATGAAAGTCTACGAAGTCGGAGCACCGTCAGTCATGCAGTGGGAGGACGTCGACCTCGGTAAACCGGGTGAAGGCGAGGTGTTATTGCGACACACCGCCGTGGGTTTAAATTTCATCGATGTTTATTTTCGAACCGGTGTCTATCCTGCGGCAGGCTTTCCCTTTGTTCCAGGGCTTGAAGGAGCCGGGGTTGTCGATGAAGTTGGCACAGGTGTGTCGGATCTTTCAGTTGGCGACCGGGTTGCCTATGCGTCGCCACCACTTGGAGCCTATGCTGAGCAGCGTCTTATGCCAGCCGACAGGCTGGTAAAAATCCCTGCTGAAATTACCGACACAACCGCAGCTGCAATGATGCTGAAAGGCATGACTGTTCAGTACTTGCTTCGCCAGGTGTATGACGTCAAATCCGGTGATACCATACTTTTTCACGCCGCAGCTGGCGGAGTTGGACTGATCGCCTGTCAGTGGGCGAAGCATCTTGGCGCAACTGTGATCGGAACGGTCAGTACAGATGAGAAAGCGGACCTCGCCCGCAAGCACGGCTGCGATTATCCGGTGATCTACACCCGCGAGAATTTTGTCGAACGGGTGAAAGAAATCACCGATGGCAAAGGTGTGCCGGTGGTATACGACTCGGTCGGGCGTACAACATTTGACGACTCGCTGGATTGTCTTCAGCCCAAGGGTCTGATGGCGAGCTTCGGACAATCGTCCGGCGCGGTTGAAAACTTCAACCCCGGTGTGCTCAGTTTGAAAGGTTCGCTGTTTTTGACCCGGCCCACTTTGATGACTTATACCGCTCGACGCGAAGACTTGGTCGCGATGGCAGACGAGTTGTGTTCAGTTGTTACTTCGGGTGCCGTAACGATCCCGATCAATCAGCGATTTCGACTGGCGGATGCGATTCAGGCTCATACCGATCTCGAAGCCCGCAAGACACAAGGCGCAACAGTTTTCGAAGTCTGATACGGCCTCAGTTAAGCCCTTCGAAGGGCTGAACATCGACCATGTCCCCAGGGCTGGCTGTGGTCGCCTCATCATCAAGCAGGACAAAACAGTTGGCCTGCGACATGCTGCTAAGCAGGCCTGATCCCTGTAGACCGGTGCTTGAAACGATTGGGTTCCCCTCGCCATCCCGGCTCAATATTGCGCGGTAAACCTCTGCGCGGTTTGGTTTCTTTCTGAATGAAGTGACCGCCCGGGCTTTTAAAACTGGCACCGGGTTCAGATTTGTCTCGCCCATCAGTTTACGCAGTGCCGGCTGCACCAGACGGTAGAAAGTGACCATCACTGCGACCGGATTACCAGGCAGTCCGAAAAAGAGCGCCTCGCCAATCCTGCCAAACGCAAACGGTCGGCCCGGTCGTATCGCGATTCGCCAAAGATCAACGTTACCCAGTTTCTGCAGCGCCGTAATGACATAATCGGCACTGCCTGTTGATACGCCACCAGAGGTGATAATCAGATCGACTGATTTGCTGATTTCAGACAAGGCGGAAAGCGTAGCCGCTTCATCGTCCGGAACAATGCCAAAGTTCAGCACGTCGGCACCAGCATTTTGCAAAAGTCCCATCAAAACGTAACGGTTGCTGTCGTAAATTGAACCCGGTTCGAGCGGTTCACCGGCATTTTTCAGTTCATCGCCAGTAGAAAAGACCGCTGCGAGCGGCTGCCTGACTACCTCTACCCGCCCGACTCCGGTTGAAGCCATAACACCTAGCTCGGCAGGGCCGACTTTCAGGCCCGCTTCTACAGCAACTTCATCGCGCGACAAATCTTCGCCTGCCAGCCTCACATTTGCATATGGCTTATGGCCGGTGCCGATGATTGCCTCAGCATGGGAAATTTGTACATCTTCCTGAATAACCACCGTATCCGTGCCTGTCGGCATCATGGCTCCGGTTGTCACGCGCACCGTTTGGTTGGCTTCGCAGGTTCCTTTCCACGGCTTGCCAGCCAAGGCCTCGCCTGCGATCTGAAATGTGCGAGTCCCTGCATCTGGCAGCGACGTGCCAGCGACAGCAAAGCCATCCATGGCGGAATTGGCATGCGGTGGAATATTGATTGGTGAGACGATGGGGCGCGCCAGCACGCGGCCCAAGGCTCGAGTCAGCGACAGGACTTCCGTATCGCTAATTTGAGTTACATGATCAAGAACGCGCTGCTCAGCTTCAGCAATTGGAACCAGACCGGTTCGCGGGTCGAAGCAGTTATTCAGATTTTGTGGTAGCTCGCTCATGAAATCGATACTTGTCCGTAATCTGAACTCGTGCCGACGGTTTGCGGCTAAGTACAGATGTTAAGACATTTGAGCAAAGACTTTGCCCAACTGATATCGCTTAAAATTGTAAACAATCCCTGCATGACATGAGACTTGAGAATGAACGAAGATATATTCAACTTGCAGATTCGCAAATTCCTGAAAAAAGTTGGCATCCAATCGCAGCGTCAGATTGAGATGTCAGTTCGCGAGGCAATTGATTCGGGTCGGATCACCGGTTCCGAAACACTGCATGCGAAAGTCCAACTGACAGTCGACGGCGTAAATATCGATCATACTATTGAGGATACGATCGCACTTGAATAAGCGACTGCATTCAGTCGAGTTCTACTGCATACTCGCTTAGCACTGGGACCTGTTTGATCAATTCACGTCCGCGCAGGAAATTCGCAAACTTCCTGTACCGGGCTTTATCGAGCGCGCCCGGACGAAGTGCGAACCGGGGCAGGGTGTCACGCCACGCCCGCCGGTTCAATTCATCATCCAATTGCGCGTCGTGTGCGATAAAGTTGTGCCAACCTTCGTCTGGGTGGTTAATCATAAACTGCACGCCGCGCTCCACTGCATCGATAAATTTTCGCATGCGCGGGTCGCCGATACTGTCCTTGTGCGTAACGAATATTAGCTCATCGTAAGCGGGGATACCTTCTTCTTCCAAATAGAAGGCGCGCCCCGGAACGCCGTGAATATCCATCTGGTTGATCTCAAAATTTCTGTATGCGCCGATCACGGCATCGACTTGTTTGGACATCAGCGCAGGTGACAGCGAGAAGTTAACATTGATCAGGGTAACGTCGTCAATCGTGAGTCCGCTTGATTCCAGTACAGATGCGAGCAGCGCGTCTTCGAACCCGGCAACCGAATAGCCGACCTTTTTGTCTTTCAGATCGGCGATGTTTTTAATCTCCGAGTCCGCCAGGACGACTATGCAGTTAAGTGGGGTGGCAACCAGGGTACCAACTCTGACCAGCGGCAAGCCCTGGTCAACTTGCAAATGCAGCTGCGGTTGGTAGGAGATTGCGACTTCAGCCTTTTTGGCAGCGACCAGTTTTGGCGGATCGTTCGGATTTGCCGGCGCAATTAGCTCCACATCCAGACCTGCATCCTGGAAGTACCCCTGGGCATCAGCAACGTACAAAGGTCCGTGATCGGGGTTTACATACCAGTCAAGCAATACGGTAAATTTATCCGCGCCAAAAGCAGCGCTACTGGATATCAGGAAAGTTACAACGAAAATCGAGGTGAGTATTTTTTTCATCTTATGTTCAAGTAGCCTCCAAACTTGTTTCGGTCTGCCAAAATACAGCCCGTTTTATGAAATAGTCAATGCCGAAATAAAGTACCACGGCAAACGCCGCCAATACAATCAGTGCGGCGAACATCAGGTCGACTTGCGCGCGGGCATTGGCATGAAGCATCAGGTAACCCAGTCCGGTACTGGATCCTACCCACTCACCGACAACCGCGCCGATCGGTGCAATTGCAGCAGCAATTCGAAGACCTGAGCCAAGCGACGGTAGGGCGGCCGGCACCCTGATGTACTTTAGTACCGTGTGATTGGATGCACCCATAATGCGTGCCAGATTGATCCATCCGGAATCGGTGTTGCGTAAACCGTCATATAGTGCCGCGGTCACTGGAAAGTAGATGATCAGTGTTGCCATAGCAATCTTTGAGCCCATACCAAAACCCAGCCATAGCATCAGAACCGGTGCAATTGCGAAGACCGGCAGTGCCTGGCTTGCGACAAGTACGGGTAAAAACCAGTTTCGAACCGACCGAAATCGAACCATTGTCCAGGCACTGGCCATACCGATCAGGCAGCCGAGCGCGAGGCCAACAACGATTTCAATGATGGTTACGCGCGCGTGAAACAGGATTTGCTCTGCATTAACCACAAGTGCGTGTCCGACATCGATTGGCGGCGGCAGAATGAACGGCGGTGCTTGAGTTAGCCAGACAATCAATTGCCAAAGGGCCAGCAGGGCAACAACAATGACGAGAAACTTACGCGGCATGAATGTCGCCGGCTGCCGGATGATTTAATTGCTGCATAAGCTGATTGTAGGACTCGCCCATTTGGTTGTTTCCCAACTGCCGCGGCGGGTCCCCGGGCGGGCTGACAGGGTCGGCAACACGGGCTGGCCGTCCGTCCAGTACATAAATCAGGTCGGCCATGCGCAAGGCTTCCAGCGGGTCGTGAGTTACCAGCACAGTCGTTTGATTGGCGAGCAGTCGAGTGGCCAGCCCCTGGAGCTGATAGCGGGTACTTGCATCCAGTCCTGAGAAAGGTTCGTCGAGGAGATTAACCGGCCGTTCCTCTGCCAGTGTTCGCGCCAGTGCAACACGCTGCCTCATGCCGCCGGAAAGCTCATGTGGATAATGATTTTCTACACCCCTGAGTTCGACATCCTTCAGCAGTTCCCGCGCTTTCTCGACGTGTTGCTGTGTGCGGTTGCTTCGTAGCAGAGGACCGAGGGTAATGTTGTCAATCACCTTGAGCCAGGGTAGCAGTAGGTCCTGTTGTGCCATCCAGGCGATCCGTCCAGCGAGTGGTTTCGCATCATCGGCAGTGACTGATCCTTGCGCAATATCCGCTGACAGCAGCCCGGCGATGAAGTGCAAAAGTGTTGACTTTCCAGAGCCGCTTCTGCCAAGCAGACAAATCAGCTTGCCTGATTCGAGCCGCAAGAAAAAGTTCTCAAAAATATGGTCTGCTCCATACTTCGCACTCAAGTGGACGTTGACGGCGGTCATTGCACTGCACTTAGCTCGCCCTTGCCTCCAAAAACGGCAGGTTTGATACCCTTGACCACTCGATTTGGGTTTGCCTGGTTTGCCTGAAAGAGGCGACAACTCTCGATGTAATGTCGTCCGTATTGGCCAACTCATCCAAAACTTCCTCGGTGGCTGCCCTGGCGGCTTCCAGCACATCGGCAGGAAACTGTTGAACCTGTACGCCGTGTTCGCTGATCAGCTTGGCCAGCGCAATCGGGTTGGCCCAGTCGATTTCGGTCAGTGAATAAGCATGCTCAGCAATGCAGGCTGTTTCAATGACCTGTTGAAGATCTTGCGGCAAACTCTCCCAAACCTCCTGGTTCACCAGAAATTCCGCTGCCCCATTTGGCTCGTGGAAGCCCGGACCATAGTAATACGGTGTCGTCTTGTAAAAACCCATCGCGAGATCTGACCAGGGCCCCAGCCATTCGGCGGCATCGACTACTCCGGAGTGCAGGGAGGTGGCAATTTCAGGCGGCGGGATGCTGATTGCATTTGCACCTAGCCGACGCATCACTTCTCCGCCAAGACCCGGCATACGGTACTTGAGGCCCTTGATATCGTCTAGCGAATTGATCTTTTTTCTGAACCATCCACCCATACCAATACTGGTATTGGATGCCAGGAACGGCTTAACGCCAAAGGGTGAATAAAGCTCATCCCATAGTGCCTGACCACCGTTGTGATAGATCCACACCATGTGCTCTTGAGGTGTCAGTCCAAACGGTGCTGCTGTGTAAAATGCGCTGGCGCGCATTTTGCCCTGCCAGAAAAATGATGCCGTGTGCCCCAGCTCCGCCGTACCGCTGCCGACGGCATCAAGCACCTCGAACGCAGAGACCAGTTCGTTTGCACCAAACGTCCTGATTTTGATCCTGCCGCCGCTTAACAGCTCGATTCGCTTAGCGAGCCGCGCGGCAGTTGCGCCGGTACCGGGGCTGTTTTTGATCCACGACATTGTCATGCGCAGCTCCAGCACATCTTGTGCGAGGGCGGGTGCAACTGCCAGTGATGATGCGCCGGCACCTGCTATCTTGAGAAAATTGCGTCGTTTCATTTGGTACCTCTAGTCCCAAAATTCGTGAAAGTGATGAACCGGGCCGTGTCCCGATCCGATATTTAACTTATCAGCGCGTCGAATCGCTGAAGTGATGTAACTCTTCGCCAGTGAAACAGACTGGTTGAGCCCGTATTTTTGGGCCAAAAATGCGCATACAGCTGAAGACAGGGTGCAACCGGTCCCGTGTGTATTGCGGGTGTCGAATCTTGCACTCGACAGCGTAACCGCATGATTGCCGTCATGAAAGATATCGACACTGTCTGCAGATGACTCGTTATGACCACCTTTCAGCAATACCGAAGCACATCCAAGTGACAAAAGCCGTTCAGCCGCAGCATGCATATTCGCCTGGACATAGTCTGGCTTGCGCCGCAAAAGACGCGCTGCCTCTGGAATATTGGGCGTGATGACCGATGCCATTGGAATCAGCATGTTCTTTAATGCATCAATCGCATCGTCCTGCAACAAGGGGTCACCGCTTTTCGCTACCATAACGGGGTCAAGCACAACATGACCAATGTTGTGCCGATCCAGCGACTGCACCACCGATTCGATAATCCGAGTGCGATGCAGCATACCAATTTTGACAGCATCCACTGCGAGATCGGAACAAACTGTATCGATTTGTTGAGCAATAAATTCAGGTGTGACTTCGTAAATCGCAGTGACACCCAGGGTGTTTTGAGCAGTCAGCGCAGTGATCACACTTGCGCCATAGACATCAAGTGCTGAAAAGGTCTTCAGGTCTGCCTGAACACCGGCACCGCCGCCGCTGTCCGACCCGGCAATCGTTAGTGCGATTGGGGGAAAACTCATCGAATCAGCTTCCTCATCAGATGTATTTGTTGATTTTGTTTCTGAACGCTTGTGCGATACTCTCGGGGTCTTTAGCCTCGCAGATCGCAGCTACGACAGCGATACCGTCAACGCCAGTAGCGAGAACCGAATCAACGTTTTTAAGGCTGATGCCGCTGATCGCAATGATGGGGCACTGCGAATTTCTCAAACGCAATTGTTTGACGATTGTCGCTAGTGTTCGAAGTCCTATTGGTGGGTCCGGATTGAATTTACTGCGGGTGGCAAAGACGCCTCCAACGCTGACATAACTCAATTCAGCCAGCGGCGCCCTGGCGGCTTCGTCAACCGAACGAACCGTCAATCCTATACGCACGTTTTCACCCAACAACTGTCGCGCGCTATTAATCGAAACGTCATCCTGGCCAAGATGGATACAGTCAATCGAAGCGGCCGCGGCCACCTCGACCCGATCATTGACAAATACCGGAATCCCACTCGTTGCAAGTGCGTTCCTGATTTCAACCGCAATTGACTGATAGTCCAGATTGGAGCCGGTTTTTTTTCTGATCTGGACGGCCGAGACGCCTCCCTTGACTGCTCGTTCAGCGAGTTCACGGGGCGCGTGGTGCAGGCACTGTTCGGGATTGATCACCAGATATAGCGATGGATCAATCAGGTTTGGTTGTGAAGACCGGTTCAGTGCAGCGCATACCGCCATGGTTCGAAGTTCGCGTTAAATACTCAGACGATCAATGAAATTGTTCATGAAAGAGCCTGGTCCTTTCGACTCCTGAGCGGCTCTTTCTCCAATGATGCTGTAAATGACCAAAGTGTTGAGAGCAGCATTGAAAGCATCATCGTGCGCGGTCAGCATCGCCGCGATCAACGCAGAAAGCGTGCAGCCCATGCCAGTTACCTGGTTCATCCATGCATGACCCAGTTTTTTCAGTTCGCAGCTTTTTTTCGGTGAATCAACCCAGTCTGTTTCGCCTGTTGTCACCAAAATAGTGTTGTACGACTTGCAAAAATCAGACCTGGATTTACCTGCGCGTTGAGTCAATGCATCGATTTCAACTTCGTTACCCCGAACGACAGTCGGCACGTGTTCGATCAAGTCATCACAAAAATCAAGTCGCAGGCTGGATCTGTCAATCATTGTTGTATCCAATACCCAGGGTATGTTCTTCTTGTGTGCACACTTGGCAGAAGTTCGAATCGCACTTCTGCGGTCGTTGGTCAGCATGCCGAGATTGATGTTGAGTGCATCAGCAGATTCGGTAAATGCTCTGACCTCGAACGGGTCGATTGTCATTGAGGGCTGCGCGCCAACTGCCAGCAGCGCATTGGCCGTCAAAGTCATTGCAACATCGTTAACGATGCAGTGTACCTTGGGTTTGGAAATCAGGATCTCGGAGAACGACTTGATCGACTCCAGGCCTTCCTTAATTTCTTCGATTTCATTCATACGCAACCATTCTCATACGCGATAAACAAGTGTTTTTGCGAGGGAACGAGAATGAAAGTCGGCGACTTGCAGGCATCCTGATTCCCTACGCCAGCATTACCTGGGTCAGGTTCAACGGGTTGGCGCTATCCAACTTCTCAGCCCCTTAAGGGCACCCCGTCAAGATGTATTCAATATTGTAGCACTGCGGAACGTTGAACTGGAAGAATTGACAACACGAAAACGCAGCAATTGCAAATTTCATCGATTGTGCAATTGAGTTTGAACCGCGCAGTATGCGCTAAAGTCATCCGTCAAATTGCTTGTCGACTCATGTCTTTGCAGGTGTGTGTACTAGGCCTTCGGTTGCAGGACAAAATCAAATCGGCCATACCAGCCGTCGACTGTCTGTTTGAGATTCATAATGAGTTCGGGTCGGAAAATCCGATCAGCTGCGTTTTCCTGTTTTCGATCAGGAAAGTAAATCTGGGTCGTCAAAAGCCGCGTATTTTCGCCCTGTACCTTGACGTGAATGTGCTCGGTTCGCCCACTGTATAAGGTCGGGCGAATTGTTTTAAACTGATAGCTTCCAGCGCCATCAGTAAACTGGTGTCCGCGATAGCGATATCCCTGGTTGTCATAGCGCCCTTGTTCGTCGCAGTGCCAGATATCAACAACTGCACCTGCGACAGGGCGGCAATCGGGCGTCATTACCAGCCCCTCCAGTACCAGTGGTGAGCCGTTCGAGTCGGGTTCGATCAGGGTTGATCGTCTTGGTGTGGCGGGTGAATAGAATGGACCCTCAGTTTGTGCTCGGGTACCCGAGGTGCAAGTCACAGGCGCCTCAAGGTTAAGCTCGAGGTCCGCCGCAGCACCTGAGAAATCATAATTGAGCGAGGTATTGTAAGCATGGCCGGTCAATGGTACGGTTGCAATCCACGCTGCAAAACCCTTTAGCAGCCGACGGCGAATGACAGGAAACTCGGACATGTACTAAGTGCAGCAATCGTGTCGATTTTGATTATTCGGGTAGGCCAGGGCCTGACTTCGAACTTGGGGATTCATGTAATTAACCGCTTCGGAACCAGTGTCTTTCAATGTATTGTACTGCCATTTGCGAAGTTGTGATTGGCGCACTGCCGGTCGATTCAGACGCAACGGTTGACAGGGGTATGACCGACACTCGAGTCGTCTGAAATTCAGGCATGTGCCCCAAATTGGACGAATGGGGGAGTATGCTCGAGCCCAAACCTCCTGCGCGAGTTCAGGGCAGCATTCACTACTCAGACAATCGATCAGGTGATGGACAAAGGTGCCAGGTCCCGCGGCGCGCCGCCCGGCGTCTCGGACTAAAAGAGTGAATTCCCTGCTAACTTCCAAAGCTGCGGTGTAGGAGTCTGGAAACAGTCCGTGACTGGCTGAAATCAATGCACCGAGCGCGAAGTTGAGCCCGTAAACCTTTTGCGTCCACTCATATCCATGATTTGGAATTCGCTGCCTGTTCGTTTTCGAGTGGACACTGATACGCTCATCGATGACCACCAATACGGTGCGATAGGCCGTACAAAACTCTGTTTCATCTAATTGTGTACGCGCCAAAAGTGCTTTGACCTCCTGGGCATTTCCGGTAACGACATTTGGGCGAAACCGCAGTAGTTTCAGGCAAAAGTCCAGTCTTTGCGTCGCCTGGTCGACATAGTTCACATGCAAATTCCAGAACTGTCCACCACTGAACTGAATACTGCGATTGCTGTGTACGAGTTTCGCCGCGTGCAGAATTTCAGCTTTCCTGGATTCGGTCAGCATGCCCAAAATGCCAAACCCCGCACATAGCGCGTCTGAATGTCTGCTCAGATGCAGCACTTCAGTTGAAACGATGCCTCTGATCGGGAAGCTGCCGGTCGCGAGGAGTGCGCGGCCAGCAAGGTCCATGGCAAAATCATCAATGATTAAGTGTACACAGTAATTTAATGACCCGACAGCACCTGCGATTGATACCGGCTTGTCGGCGTGATTTTTTGGTTCAGCGGGGAGGGGGTGATGGTCCAAGATTCTTTTCCTCAATTGGGTAAAACTGCATGGCTACAATTGTAACATGGAAAAAAATACTAATACGACAGAACATGACGGGTTTTGATTTTTGCCTCCTTTTGGTGGTCAAAAATCGTTAAATTCGGCAATGTAGTGAGGGTAAGGAGTTGACAATCAGGTTGCAATTGACTTTGCGAAGCATCATACGTTGACTGTCCATAAAGACGATGGCACCGATCTTCAGTCCGGGGCAGCATGACAGAACCGCCGCGTTTGTCAAAGAGGTGGAACGTGGTAGCTTCCC
>JAJDZL010000141.1 GCA_022824665.1 Gammaproteobacteria bacterium
CGAACTTTGGACCATTCAAAGTTAGGTCCGGGATCAGTCTTCCGATCAGGTGCAATTTCCGAGTGACCGTATATTCTCGAACGGCTGATCTGTGGATAGGTTCCAATGAGTGCCTCAATCAGCCGGTCCAGCGAATCATACTGAACCTGCTCGAATTGATCCTCGTCGCAACCTTCAAGTTCAATACCGATCGAAAAATCGTTGACTCGTTCCCTGCCCAGGCACATAGATACACCAGCGTGCCAGGCACGTTTTTCCACCGGGACAAACTGTACCATGGTGCCGTCTCGTCGAATCAGGAAGTGGGCCGATACCTGCAACCCTTTAAGCCCCTCAAAATAAGGATGGGCGCGGTAGTCGAGATGATTGCAAAACAACGCCTCAATAAAATTGCCTCCATAGCGCCCTGGCGGCAAACTGATTGCATGAATGATGATGACTTCAGGCTCAACTCCTTGAGGTCGTTCATCAAAATTCGGAGAAGCTACCTGCTCTATTTCATCGATCAGTTGATTGAGATCGCTCACACCCATATACCTCCGCATTTCCTTCTTTTGGGAATTTTATTGAATTGTTACGGCTCGATTCTGAATGATTATCTGACAACTTCGTGTGTGCAACTCGCACCTTTAATAGACCGATTGCAATGCACTCATCGTAATTTCGACTGAGCCGCCTTGTCTATAATTTGACGTATTCATCCACCCTATCCCGTTTTTTTCATCCCCTCGAATGCCGACTCAACCTTCCAATCGCTGGCAGTTCTGGATTGATCGCGGTGGCACATTCACTGACATCGTGGCAATTGATCCAAATGGCAATCTGCAAACCCATAAGCTGCTTTCCGAAAACCCCGAACACTACCAGGATGCTGCAATTCAAGGGATTGAGAATGTTCTCAGCCCAGCGGGTTGCCACATCGGTCCAGATGCCGTCAGTGCAGTCAAAATGGGCACCACAGTTGCGACAAACTCTCTATTGGAAAGAAAAGGCGAACGCTGTGTGCTGGTCATTACCAAAGGGTTCAAAGATGCACTCAGAATTGGCTATCAAACCCGTCCTGACCTGTTCGCCAGGAAAATCAGCCTGCCGGATCTGCTCTACGAAGCAGTCATTGAGGCTGATCAGCGCCACAGCGTTTCCGGGGACGTATTGATTGAACTTGACCGCGCAGCACTATACGCAAGTCTCAAGCAGGCTTACGATTCCGGTATCGAAGCCTGTGCGATCGTATTCCTGCACGGCTATCGCTACCACCAGCACGAAAAGGAAGCAGCCGATATAGCACGGTCGATTGGCTATACCCAAGTCTCAAGCTCGCACGAAGTTAGCCCCTTGATGAAACTTATCGGCCGCGGCGATACGACTGTCGTCGACGCTTACCTCTCGCCGGTTCTACGGCACTATGTTGACCAGATTGCCAGCCAATTAAACGGTGTTCGCCTGATGTTTATGCAGTCAAATGGCGGGCTCACCGATGCAACACAGTTTCAAGGCAAGGACAGCATTCTTTCAGGGCCCGCCGGCGGGGTGGTCGGTGCGGTCGAAACCAGCAAAATAGCCGACTTCGATAAGATTATTTCTTTCGACATGGGTGGAACATCGACTGATGTGTCACATTTTGCAGGGCAGTATGAGCGAGCCTACGATACCTTTGTTGCCGGCGTCCGGATTCGCTCACCAATCATGCGAATTCATACCGTGGCGGCCGGTGGCGGGTCCATCGTCCGCTTCGACGGACTCAAATACCGCGTCGGCCCGCAGTCAGCAGGCGCAAATCCCGGGCCTGCATGTTATCGGCGAAACGGTCCTCTGACAATTACCGACTGCAATCTGATGCTTGGAAAACTGCAGGCAACATACTTTCCGAAAATATTTGGGCCGAATGGTGATCAGCCGCTCGATACACAGACCGTTTACGACCAGTTCAATGAACTCGCGCAGTCAATTCAGGAGAAAACCGGTGATGAACGCTCCGCACACGGTGTGGCTGAAGGGTTTTTAAAGATCGCAGTCGACAATATGGCCAATGCAATCAAAAAAATATCCGTAGAGCGCGGCTATGACATCACAGAGTACACACTTTGCAGTTTCGGCGGTGCCGGAGGTCAGCATGCATGTCTGGTCGCTGATGCACTGGGTATTGAAACCGTTTTTGTGCATCCCTATGCCGGCGTTTTGTCTGCCTATGGAATCGGTCTTGCCGACGTGCGATCAATGTATCAGGAAGCAGTTGAAGCACTGCTGTCAGATGAGCTCATTGACTCTCTGGAAGCTCGCTACCAAAGGATCGCTGACGAAGCAAGTCGCGATGTCCTCAATCAGGACATTGAGGCTGATAATATTTCAATTTATAAACGGATACACGTCCGCTATGAAGGCACTGATTCAGCCGTTGAAGTGGAAAGTGGCGACGCCGATGCAGTTCGTATGCGCTTCGAATTAACGCACCGGCAGCGCTACGGTTTCGTTATGCCGGAAAAGCCAGTGATGGTGGAAGCGATTTCAGTCGAAGCCGCCGGCAG
This sequence comes from Gammaproteobacteria bacterium, assembly GCA_022824665.1. Lineage (GTDB taxonomy): Bacteria > Pseudomonadota > Gammaproteobacteria > Arenicellales > JAJDZL01 > JAJDZL01. The sequence continues at coordinate 2,526 of JAJDZL010000141.1, forward strand.
TACGAATACCCACAGCGACGAGGAGTATCCAATCATTCGCCGTGCAACGCCGCTCGCGCCGGCAAGCGTTGCGAAGATTTTTTATTCCGATCAATTTCACGATGCAAATGTTTATTTGAGAGACGATCTGCTGCCGGGCGACAACATAGCCGGGCCTGCCATCATCGTCGAGTCAACCGGTACAACTATCGTTGAACATGGTTGGGCACTAGAGACCAGCAAACACAATCACCTGATTCTAAGGCGCGTGATACCGCGTCCCAAGCAGAAAGTTGTCGGCACCGATGCTGATCCGGTCATGCTGGAGGTGTTTAACAACTTATTCATGTCGATCGCTGAGCAAATGGGGGCGTCGCTTGAAAACTCTGCATATTCTGTAAACATCAAGGAGCGACTGGATTTTTCCTGTGCGATTTTCGATGCCCAAGGGGACCTCGTCGCAAATGCCCCGCACATGCCGGTGCACCTCGGTTCCATGAGCGAATCTGTCCACATCGTGATTCAGAACCGACAGGGAAAAATGCATCCCGGCGACTCCTATATTCTGAATAACCCCTATAACGGTGGAACGCATCTGCCGGATATCACGGTCATCACGCCGGTGTTTGAGCAGGTCGAGGGGAAAATCCTGTTTTACGTCGCCTCGCGCGGGCATCATGCTGATGTTGGCGGCATTACCCCGGGCTCAATGCCGCCGGATAGCCACGTCATCGAAGAAGAAGGTGTGCTGATTGATGATGTTCAATTGATCGACCAGGGACGTTTTCTGGAAGACGAAATCAAAGAACTGCTGCTTGGCGCACGCTACCCGGTTCGCAATGTAGAGCAGAACCTGGCTGATATCCGCGCGCAGGTCGCGGCCAATGAAAAAGGCGTGCAGGAACTAAGAGCCATGGTGGATCATTTTGGACTCGATGTTGTAATTGCCTACATGCAGCATGTACAAGACAATGCCGAGGGTGCGGTGAAAAGTGTGCTCAAGGCACTAAAAAACGGGCACTTTCGCTACGCGATGGACGACGGCAGTGCGATTGAGGTTGCAATATCCGTCAATCAAGCGGACGAGACCGCAGTGGTGGACTTTACCGGCACGTCCGAACAAAGAGATAACAACTTCAACGCACCTTCGTCAGTCGCAAGGGCTGCGGTCATGTATGTGTTTCGCACCCTGGTTGAAGATGTCATTCCCATGAATGAAGGCTGCCTCAAGCCAATCGAAATCATCATCCCGGATGGCTGTATGCTAAAGCCCGTTTATCCCGCCGCAGTCGTCGCCGGCAACGTTGAGACCTCGCAATATATTACCGATGCGCTGTACGGTGCGCTTGGCGTCATGGCTGCCGCACAGGGCACGATGAATAATCTTACATTCGGGAATGAAAAGTACCAGTACTACGAAACAATTTGTGGCGGTTCAGGCGCCGGCCCGGGGTTTAATGGGACGGATGCAGTTCACACGCACATGACCAATGCCAAACTCACTGATCCGGAGGTGCTCGAATGGCGCTTTCCAATCCGGTTGGAAAGCTTTGAAATCCGCCATGCGAGCGGCGGCGATGGCGAGTTCCGAGGCGGCAATGGGGCAATCAGGAAACTTCGCTTTCTGGAGCCCATGACAGCAGCCATTCTTTCAGGGCATCGAATCGTGCCTCCCTATGGCGCTGCCGGAGGCAGCCCAGGGCAGACGGGAAAGAACTATGTCATGCGAACTGACGGTCAGGTGGAAGTGCTGAACTCAACGGACCGAACAGAAATGAATGAAGACGATATTTTCGTCATCGAAACGCCGGGCGGAGGTGGTTTTGGCTCACCGGATTGATTCATTGCGTGTCATGATGCAGCCGTTGAAACCCAATGGCTGGATATCTGCAAAAGGATCCGGAATTCACTGGAGCATTGTCGCTTCAACTGCCCGAAATCTTGGCAAAAACCACATTCGGCATATTGCAATGCAATATACTTTTGCGGCATAAAATCGGTTAATCAATTCAATCTACTTTCTTTATTTATGGAGCATTGGGAATGACCCGACAACTTAATGGAAAATACGCTTGGGATATCCACCCAACTGAGGATCTAAAACAGTTTAGTGCCCCTCATTATGCAAAAGACAGATGGCAGGGGATTTGCAGGGATTATAGCTGGACAGAGGTAGAGCGATTGCGAGGCAGCGTACGTATTCGTCATACTCTGGCAGAAATGGGATCCGAGAAACTCTGGAAATTTTTGCAAAACGATGATTTCGTCGCGAGTCTCGGCGCCTATAGCGGATGCCAGGCAGTACAGCAGGTACGGGCCGGACTCAAATCAATCTATCTTTCGGGCTGGCAGGTTGCCGCAGATGCAAACAATGCAGGACAGACCTACCCCGACCAATCCCTGTATCCGGCAAGTTCTGTACCCCAGGTCATTGAGAGAATAAACAACGCTTTTGCTCGACAGGACCAGATTCAGACGCTGGAGCGTTTAAGGGGTGAGGAAACCACCGATATCGACTGGTTTATGCCGATCGTCGCGGACGCAGAAGCAGGCTTTGGCGGTCCGCTCAATGTTTTCGAATTAACCAAAGCAATGATCAAGGCAGGTGCAGCCGGAATTCACTACGAAGACCAGCTTTCGTCCGAAAAAAAATGCGGGCACCTGGGCGGCAAAGTACTGCTTTCAACTGCAAATGGCATCCGTAATCTCACATCGGCTCGCCTGGCGGCAGACGTGATGGGCGTACCGACCATTATCATCGCACGAACTGATGCTGAAGCAGCGCGTCTTTTGATCTCTGATATTGACGAGCGAGACCATCCGTTCATTACCGGCGAACGAACCAGTGAAGGTTTTTACAGAATTACCGGCGGCATTGATATGTGTATCGCCCGCGGCCTTGCCTATGCACCCTATGCGGACCTGATTTGGATGGAAACCTCGACACCAAATCTTGAAGATGCCAAGAAGTTTGCCGATGGCGTACATGCGAAGTTTCCGGGCAAAATGCTTGCCTACAACTGTTCGCCGTCATTTAACTGGCAAAAACACCTGGGCGCGGGTAATCTTGAAGCTTTCCAAAGGGATATTGCCAAAATGGGCTACAAGTACCAGTTTGTGACTCTGGCTAGTTTTCACAGCGTGAACTACTCAAGCTTTGACATCTCCCGCAAGTACCTCGAACGAGGCATGGAGGGCTACGCGGAGCTGCAGCAAGCGGAGTTTGCTGCAGAAGAACACGGCTTTTCCGCCACTCGGCACCAGCACGAAGTCGGTGTAAGTTATTTTGACGCGGTCAACGAAGCGACTACCGGCGGCCAGCAAAGCTCAACGGTAGCAATGGCAGACTCAACGGAAACTGCGCAGTTCTGACGAGACAGCGTTCTTAAATGAAGCGGCGCCCGGCGGCGATGCCGGGTGCCGTTTTTTTTGCGCTTTTGCGCAGCCGGCAGGCGACCACGAAGAATCGCCGCGGGCCGGTTTTATCAATTGAGTACTCTCTTTTTGGGTTCAATCAATGCGCGCAGAGAAAAAGCTTTGCAAAACCGGTCAGGCACCATTGAATTGCCATTTTGCAATTCAAAATTATGCGTAACCGCAAGAACGTCGACGCATGTCATTCAACCAAGTGGGATACCCACAAAAATCGGGCGCTTATCCAGTGTGCACCTGACATTCTCGAATTGCTTTGCCAGCCAGCATGTACATGATGATGTAAACGATTACTCGGTACATCACCGCAGAACCCGGCGGTATACATATAAACGAAAAACCATCGACGCCTCGTAAACCCAGCTCGTGTGCAATACGAATGCATTCGTAGTCGCTCAAGCCGATCGGTTCAGCCAGCTCGCCAAGAATGTCTCCCGGCGCCGGCCCTGCTCCACCCAGTACATCCATGTCGAAGTGTGCGTAGATCGCACTCGTACCGTTGTATGCATGATCGAGCCCCTTGCATACAGCTTCTATGCCCTGTCGTCTGACATCCCAGCTCGAGTAAAACATTGCACCGCTTTCGAGCAGTTCTTCAACCACGTCAGAGGCTTCGAGCATGCCGCGCGGACCGATTTCAACCAGGTTGCGAGCGTGAATGTTGTCGTGAAATTCAATGGTCTTGTAAAGCCAGGAAAATCCACCTGCGATTCGTGGATCTTTGGTTTGCGGACACAGACGAAATATGTCCCAATGGGTATCAAGGCTGACAATGCCAACATTACCGTCGCTATGGGTCGCAACGCCTTTGGCAATCGCATAGGAACCGCAAGGTGAATTCTGGCCAATCACAACCGGCAATGCACCCACATCAAGTGCGTCATTGACTTTCTTCTCAACAGCGGCCTGTGCCTCCAAAATGAGATCCGGATTCAATTTGCCAACATTGGCCTCGAAAGGAATGTCCGCGTCCGCATAATCAACGACATTCAAATGATCAAACACATTAAATCTGAAGTCCTGTATATAGCCCGACTGATAGCGAATGGATTGCTGCCGCACCCGTTTAGGCGCAGCCAGCCAATGCTCCTTGGCAACACCGGCCCATTCATCTGTTGAACTTGAAACATAGGGGCTGCCGATAATGACGACATCAGCACCTTTTAAGTCTTCTTTCCGGCTTACAAGGCTGCGTCCCATAAATGTCGGAGTTTCCTCATCAATCATGGGAAAGTCGAGCTCACCGGCCCACATGCTTTTACGAATTTCCTGCCAGTCGGGGTAGCTCATAGTGAAATATCCTCCGCTCGAATCTGAATCATTTCGTTTCAGACAATGAAATTAGCGCATTGATTCAAGGTTGATCAGCAATTGAGTGCAATTATTGGCTCGCAGAACGAAACCGCCTGCGCCAAAAAAACACCGATTCCACCACGGGTGAACAAAAAATTCAGTGGGTGCGCCGGTCAAAATAAACGATATCGGATAGATTCCACGCGGTCGACTACATCCGTCGCCAAAGTACAGGATGATTCACTGGTCGATCAGCCAGCGCGAAGA
>JAJDZL010000031.1 GCA_022824665.1 Gammaproteobacteria bacterium
TTCAATCTTCCGGCGCAACTCGCTCACTGCATCCTGCCAAATGCGAACTCCTGCAGCCCAACCATTTTCCAGACCGAGAGCACACCGCATCTCGCGACCTACCGAGCAAGGGTCGTCTACAAGATTAGCACTTGCTACAAAGGCGAGTGGCTCTGCATCGTTCTCGATGAGATGTTCACGAAGCCATACCTGCCGAAGCTGCATGGTGTAAAGTGTGTCGATCAAATTTGGGCTTGCTTGCAAATTTTTCCTGTTCGCGATCGTACGGAAGTCGGAAATTGGGAGAACTTCTTCGAAGGGTTCCGTTAGAAACAGGTAGCCAAATGGCACATGAACCGCGCGAGCAAATGCTTCCAACTGCTTGATGGTGGGTTGCGTCGTTCCGCTTTCCCATTCACACAATTTCTTAAATTTTTTTGCAAGCTCTTCTTGTGTGAATCCACCTCGCTCGCGCGCCCAGATCAGAATATTCGGATTGACAGGAGCGCGGATCATCGACGTTCCCCAGTCAGGCTTGCCAGAGCAGCCTTCAGCATGTGTACAGCGAGATTCACATCTGAGCCTTTTTCTTCAGTATGGATTATTTTGGCAGTTTTTGGACCATTGCCAGGATTTGCCAATCGTGCTCGTTTGGTGGTTGTTTGAAAGCGTCCGTAAATTATCTCGACTTCGCGGCAATATGACATCTATTGCTCGCAGGCAGAAATCTTGGCACTGTGGAATGGACTGATCATTGGGACGTGATTGAACTCGCGCTGTGAAGTATTTGATCTTCGTGATTTCGAGTTTAGAAGGTAGGAGATCGCAAAATAAGCCCGAAAGATCAAGCCATTTATACGGGGTATCTTTCAACGACCCGTAATATAGATTGAATCCATCAGTGTAGATATGTGTGCGAATTTTTTCTTATCCAGAAAAAAGCAGGGGTCTCAGAAAGAGACCCCGCACCCTGCGCTCGAAACCACAGGGGTAGTAGTTTGAAAATATATGTGATCTTATCTGTCGAAGTCAAGAAAAATCAGCAATTGAGGCGATTGCGATGTAAAAATTGCCCACTGATCCAAGCGGTTACAGAGGCATGAATTAAAAAATCCCCCTTCGGGCTCTCGTTCTTGGCATTGAAATTTCAGTTAATCGGTCGGAATTGATGACTAAATTGTCTCGCCTGAAAAAAATATACATTTGAGATTTACCCTGCCTATCTCAGAAAAGACTAATTTGCCTTGTTCCAAAGCTATGGTAATGACTCACTCGTTTCTGAGATAAAGCAGGGGCCGATGTCTGAGCGCCCGAACAATACCCAGCATTCCCAGGCTAAGTGATATCGCCAGGCCGAATACCGCGGTGCTGAACGCTGACATTGGCAGAAAATACCAATCCCAGGTCATCAGTCCGGAAATTACCGCCCATGAAGCCAGCGAACCTAACAAGGTTGCGGCAAGTGCCGTTACAATGCCCTGTAGCAGGTACTCAAGTGAGAACGTTGCGAGGATATAGCGGCGCGATGCGCCAATCGTTTTCAAAAGTACGCTTTCGTATGCCCGGCGGCGATTTTCCGACACGACAATGCCAGCGAGCACCAGTATTCCCGCGACGATCGTCACTGCGCTGATCGCCCGCGCGGCGCTTTGTCCCCGGCCGATCAGCACACCGACACGATTTAAAGCCTCTTTAACTCGGATAACGGTCACGCTGGGCATCGCACTGGCCACACGTTCCTGAATCCTGAATTCCGCATCTTCAGAAACCCGGGCTGTAGCAACGCTGCTATGCGGCACCGACCGAAGCGGCTCCGGTGACAGCATGATGGCAAAGTTCAGCTGCATTGAACGCCACTCCAAATCGCGAATGTTGTGCACCGTACCGGTTATCTCGCGACCGAGTATGTTTAGCGTAATTTCGTCTCCTATCGCCACTGCAAAGTGTTCAGCAACATCCTTGTGAATCGATAGCAGCGGTGCGCCGCGATAATCAGACGGCCACCATTCACCCTCGACAAGCGTGGTGTTTCTGAGCGGTTCAGCAGTGTATGAGAACGACCGTTCACCGCCTTCGTCAATCATCCACTCGCCTTCCTCATCAACCAGTGCATCATAGGGGTCGAGCCCCTTGATACTGATGATTCGGCCCGGGATATAGGGCAGTACGTCAAGCTCACTCACCTCACCCGTGCGCTCAACAAGTTCACGAAACTCATCGAGTTTGGTGGACTGAATTCCGATAAAAAAGAAATCTGGCGCTTTTTCCGGAATCATCCCGGTTATCTGTTTGTCCAAATTGGCTGAGACCATTGCCGTTGTAATGAGCACTGTCAGACCCAGTCCGATCGCCAGCACGGTGTCCGCTGTTGCCGCACCTGGACGGTGAATGTTGGCCAGTGCCAGCCGTGCGACAGAAGTCAAACGGCCACCGGTTCTTCTCGCCAGCAACATAATCAACATGCTGATGAAACGAAACAGAATCCACGCCACCGTAACCCCGATCACAAACCAGATTGCAAACGAGCGCTCGTGCGCTGTGGAAATAACAATCGCGGCGAGCACAATCGCAATGACCGCACAAATTACGCCAACTTTCCAGGACGCACGCTGCTGTTCCGGGGAGACCGCATTTCGAAAAAGTGACGCGGGCGCAGTGTTTAGCGCACTTGCGAGCGGCCAAAGTGTAAACAAAAGAGCTGTCAGCATGCCGTAGGCCACAACAATTGCAATCAGCGATACACTGAAAGTGATTTGGACCGGTACTGTCAAAAGCCGCTCAATCGCTGCCGCACCAAATATGGAGCCCGTAAACCCGACTGCAATCCCAATCAGCACACCGATCGCAGACAACAGTAATATCTGCAGCAGATAAGTACGCAACACAAAGGTACGGGAGCCACCAACACACTTGAGAATTGCAATAGTCGACAGCCGCGTGTCCATATAGGCTCGCACCGCATTGCTCACCCCCACACCGCCAATCAGCAGCGTGGTAAGCCCTGCCAGTGACAGCAGGACACCCATTCGTTTAACCAGCTCAGACAGATTTGGAGAGGCGTTTCGGTAGTCACGCGCCTGAAGTTCGGGGTGTTGCTCCTCGAGCGCAGTGATCACCGTATCAGTATCAAACTGTTCTTTGAGAACCACCCGGTATTCATAGTTGCTGCGACTGCCAAAGTCCAGTAGCCCGGAGTCTACAAGTGCCTCCCGGTGTACGATCACCCGCGGCCAGAATGCAAACCTGGCAGAACCGGCAATGCGATCCGGCTCGTGTTCGATCACACCGGTAACTTTGAACCGGTTAGTGCCCAAATCAACATGATCGCCGACTTTTGCACGGCCTGACTCCACGATAGATGGATCTACCAGCACGCCCCAGGCGCCATCGTGCTGCGAGATGGATTCGGCCAGTTCCATATCGCTGTCAATCCTAAGCTCGCCGTAGAGCGGATAGTCATCGCCCACGGCTTTCAGTGAAACAAGTATGCTGTTTTCTGATGCCGTTGCGCGCAACAGCGTGCTGAGCTCGACAAAATCAATCCGCTTCGCGGCATAAACGTCAATCGCCTGAAGCTGCTCAGCACTTAAGTCTCGAAATTGCTGCTGTACAGCTAATTCACCACCCAAAATGATCTTGCCATCTCTTTCGATACCGCTCAGAAGGCTGGCTGAAAGGATGGTAACCGTGGTAATCGCAGCAACACCAAGCGCAAGACAACCAAAGAAAATCCAAAATCCCCGATGCCCGCGGCGTAAGTCACGCAGTGCGATTCGAACGACAGATGCTGACATCGTATCCGCCACTAATCGGGAACAGCTGTGATGATGCCGTCTGACATGCTGACCCGTCGCTGGCAGCGGCTTGCCAGATCGCTTTGGTGCGTAATCAGAAGCAGTGTTGCGCCACTGTCGCTGCACAGCTGAAAAAGCAAATCCATGAGTTTGACACTGTTCGCGGCATCCAGGTTGCCGGTTGGCTCATCAGCAAGAATCAGGTCAGGTCGAGAAATCAGTGCCCTGACAATGGCAACCCGCTGCTGTTCGCCGCCGGACAACTGACTGGGGTAATGGTGCAACCGCTTTGCCAGGCCAACGTTGGCCAAATCCTGTCGGGCTTTTTCAAATGCATCCTGATCGCCGGCGAGCTCGAGCGGAAGTGCAGCATTTTCAAGTGCGCTCATCGTTGGAATGAGATGAAATGACTGAAACACAATGCCGATTCGATCGCGCCGATACTTTGCCAGCGCGTCCTCATCAAGTTGGCCAAGATTATTGCCTGCTACGACGACCTCACCGCGGGTGGCTCTTTCCATCCCGCCGATAATCATCATCAGGCTTGTTTTACCAGCACCGGAAGGCCCCGAAATACAGACGCTCTCGCCGCCTTTTACCTCAAAGTCGACGCCGCGCAGTATCTCCACCGGCCCTGCCTGACTGTCAAGAACCAACCATGCCTGACTAAGGGAAACAATGGTCTCCAATTGATTGTGCAATGTGGTAAGACCTCCAACTCATTGCATTTATGGGGGCGCGCTTGCAACGATTGCCCGATGTACACCCGGTGTAGCACGGTTAACGGTGATTACGCTACTGCCAACCCAAGGTGTGTTTGTGAGGACAATTACAGGACGCGCATTCGCTTTGAGGTTCGCCGATCAAGTTCACCCAGATCACCAGTTAAGATCTCGTTGTCACCCTGGTAACCGGCAAACCTTGCAGCCCGGCTTTTTGCTCAGCACCTCAAGCACAGCCAGCCCTGAAACGCCTCGTCAACTCACTGTGTCTGAATTTTGAATATGGCGATAAACCAGGCAGTTTTCAAGTCGTTTTGACTTGATGGGATTGACCATCCAATATTTTCATCGAAGCGCGGTGGATTACGCGCAACCAAGCGGAGCCTGTAAGGTACTATTCAGTAGCTTTGGGTCCGCGGTCAAGACCCGGTGAAAGCGATAACGCCGCGCTTCGCCTCAGCGTCGCCCGCAAAGTATCAGGTTGATCAGCTCAAACACGATAGTGGCCGCAGCCAGGGCAGTAATCTCCGCGTGATCATAGGCCGGGGCAACTTCTACCATGTCTGCACCAACAATTTTCAAGCCCTTCAAACCGCGCAGGATATTGACCAGTTCACGGCTGCTAAGGCCGGCTATTTCCGGCGTGCCTGTGCCCGGCGCATGCGCCGGATCAAGCACATCAATATCGATCGACAAATAAAGCGGAACATCGCCAACCCGCTCCCGAATTCGTCTCGCAACATGATCGGGACCCATCTCGTTGAGTTCATCACAGTGAATGACCTTGAACCCGAGTTCCTCATCCTGCTGAAGGTCTTCGCTGCTGTATAGCGGCCCTCGAATGCCGACATGCATTGAATGCTGATCGTCAAACAAGCCTTCTTCAGCCGCGCGGCGAAACGGTGTGCCATGGGTATAAGGCGCACCGAAGTAAGTATCCCAGGTATCGAGATGCGCGTCGAAGTGCACGAGCGCCACGGGGCCATGGCGCCGGTGCATGGCTCTTAGCAGGGGTACCGCAATGGTGTGGTCACCGCCTATCGAAACGAGCGTTTCGATGTCCTCAAGCAGATTTGAAGCGGCTGACTCAATTTGTTCGATTGCCTCGTCAATACTAAATGGATTGCAGGGAACATCGCCAGCATCGGCCACTTGAAACGCGCGGTAGGGTTCGGTGCTGTACGCCGGATGAAAATTGTAGCGCAGGTGCCGTGAAGCCTGCCGAATGGCCTGCGGGCCGAAACGCGCGCCCGGCCGGTAGCTTGTACCCGAATCGAATGGTATGCCTAAAATGGCAACATCGCAATATGGCACATCTCTAAGCTCTGGTAAACGGCAATACGTCGAGGGCCCGGCATAGCGCGGCATGATGGTTCCGCTGACCGGTTCTACCGGAGGGGTTTTGCGTTCAGACATATGAAAATCCCTGGTGCTGTTGTTCTTCCATTGGAACATTGTATACATTTGAATATGCGCCATTTCAGATAAGCTGTTACCCGCCGCGCTCCGGCTGCGCACTCGGCACTCACTGCAAAGGCAAGTGCCAGCCAAGCCGCTCGATTGCCGGGCCTTTGAACGCAGCAGATTATCAATGATCATTCGTTGTCTAAAATGCTCGCGTGCAGCGCGCCCCGCTCAATTGTTGCGGCGCACACCATATAAGACAAATTAATTGTGTAGTTTCAAATAACAAGCGGCTCCGTTTCTGCTATAAGTTAGCGCAATTATGACGGGATAGGAAGCCGAATGAGTAACGACCGTGACCAGTAACATCTCTTTAAGTTATTGTTTAGTGCATC
>JAJDZL010000196.1 GCA_022824665.1 Gammaproteobacteria bacterium
AGATAGTCACCCCGAACCTAAGCAAGGGGTCTTCGACTTTTCTAATCAACAAAGTCCACAACTGAATGGATAATCAGGCAGGCCCTGAGGGGTTGGCGCGCCCTGCTATTGGTGATTTTCGATTGGATCCGAATCATTCCGGTAATTCGGGCTGAAAGCCTTGCAATTGGACTGATTTTCCACCTGTGACGGAAATTTCAGCATCCGGGATCAGCGTGGCCAAAAAAATCAGTGGCGAAACCCCCTACAGCGCAATCGCCTCCTGACCCATTTTCGTTGACTCTTTCGCTGGCTCATAATATGCTTTCGGAATATCGGAATTTTTTCTATTTCACTGTGAAAAAAAAATGTATCCGAAATTCGACCTTTGTCAACTTAATTGCATTATTCCCTTTTTTTGTTTTGAACTCACACCAACTCATTGTGCGAAATCTGGGGCTTGCAGATTATGCCGGCACCTACAGCGAAATGCAGGACTTTACCAGAGGTCGCCAACACCAAACAGTGGACGAGTTCTGGCTTTTGCAACACAATGCAATTTACACACAGGGTTATTCCTGTTCGCAAGTGCCCTTGCTTCCCACAAAAATCCCTGTTTTTTCAACTGACCGGGGCGGCCAGCTGACCTTTCACGGTCCCGGGCAACTGATCGTGTATTTGCTGATCGATATCAATCGTCGCAAACAGGGCGTACGCAATTTAGTCAATGCCATAGAATCGGCTGTGATTGCAACGCTTCGGCACTTTGGAATCAATGGAACAACGAAACCAAATGCACCCGGTGTTTACGTCAACGAAAAAAAAATCGCGTCATTAGGCATTCGAGTCAGGCGCGGTTGCACCTATCACGGATTGAGCCTGAACGTCGACATGGACACCGCGCCCTTCGAAGCGATTGATGTCTGTGGCTTCCAAAATCTGGAAGTGACCACCATGCGGGAGCTCGGCATCAAATGCGGCCTCGACGAGGTCGGGCTATGTTGTACTGAGACTCTAGCTGCAGAACTGGATTACCGGCAAATAACCTACACGAAAGATACCGGCATCCAGTAATTCTTGCTTCTGCCTGGGTTTATGCTGCCAAAGTTAGCTTATATGAATTGCAGCAGTTGAGATGTATCGAAACCATGCTCGTTTGCATTCGCGCGACTCAAAAATACGGACATTTGGAACGTTTTAACGAGTTTGAAGTCGGCTATTGAATTATGTTATTCTTAGTTCACCAAATTTGTTGGCCACCAAGCAGTGGCAAACAAAGTTGTGTTTTGAGTGATTGCTGGAACAATCCAGCATAAGAACCCAATAATGGAGGAGAACATGAAATCGATTATTAGATCTTTGGTATTGGCAGTTTCGCTTTCGATCTTTGCCGCACCAACTTTTGCTGCTGAAAAAGTGAATATTGGTGTACCGTCCTGGACCGGAGCCCAGGCCATCGCTCATCTGCTTGCAGCAGTTGTGGAAATGCGAATTGGCGGCGAAGCTGAATTAGTACCAGGCAACAACGCAACCATTTTTCAGGCGATGGACCAGGGTAAGGGCGACATTGATGTGCATCCAGACGTTTGGCTTCCGAACCAGGAAAGTTTCACCAAGAAATACGTAGATGGAGCCGGTACAGTTACCCTGTCAAGCAACCCCTACGAGGGCAATCAGGGCTTTTGCGTATCCAAAAATTTCGGAGAGGCCAACACGATTACTGACATTGCGGATCTCGGACGTCCCGACGTCGCGGCACTCATGGACAGTGACGGCAATGGGCGAGGCGAGATGTGGATTGGCGCCCCAGGTTGGGCTTCAGCCAATGTAAATGAGGTAAAGGTTCGCGACTACGGTCTGCTGGACTTTATCGAACCCATTCGGGCCGAAGAAAGTGTCAAAACTGCGCGCGTCAAAGACTCGATTGCCAAGGGAGAAGGCTACGCATTTTACTGCTATAAACCCCACGCAATCTGGTACATGTTTGATGTCGTGATGCTGTCTGAACCGGCCTACGATCCGGCAAAATACGTCATGCTGCAACCTTCGGACTCTGCCGACTGGTATGAAGAATCAATGGTTGCCTCCAAGGATGCACTGAAAAACGTCCAGATCGCCTGGTCGAACTCATTGGCTGATCGTTCCCCTGCAATCGCAGAGTTTTTCTCTCGATTTGGACTGACTGCGGATGACGTGAGTAATTTTGCTTATCAAATCTCTGGTAAAGGCCGTGAAGCGGGAGAGGTCGCCCAAGAATGGGTAACCAATAATCCTGACCGCGTTGATGCTTGGCTCGGTCTGTAATCTGAAAGACAAACAGAGCAATTCAATTGGCTCCGGGTCGCGGTATGCTCCCGGAGCCAATTCATCCCCCAGCTTTCTCACCTCTTGAGTTCGGTATAACGCTATGTCCTCAGAATCGCAGGCAACATCACAGGATGTTGTCATCAAGATCTCGAATGTCTGGAAGATTTTCGGGAATAACTCGCAAGAAGCAATGCAGGCCATCCAGGAACGGGGAATCACTAAAGCACAAGTACTGTCCGAATTCAACGCTGTCGTCGGTGTTGCAGATGTAAGTTTAAGTGTGAATCGAGGCGAAATATTTTGTGTTATGGGTCTTTCCGGCAGCGGCAAATCAACCCTTGTGCGCCACTTTAACCGCTTACTGGAGCCAACCTCAGGTACGATTGAAATTCACGATACTGACGTAATGGCACTGAAGCCTACACAGCTTCAGCAGTTCAGAAATCAGAAAATCGGCATGGTCTTCCAGAATTTTGCGCTGCTCCCGCACCGCTCTGTACTGGACAACGTGGCGATGCCGCTGGAGATACGGCAAATCAGCAAGAATGAACGCATGCGTCACGCAGCTGCAATACTTGAAATTGTCGAGCTCGGCGCGTGGGGCAGCAAATTCGCGCACGAGTTATCCGGTGGCATGCAGCAACGAGTCGGATTGGCGCGTGCGCTGGCTGCCAACCCCGATGTGCTGTTAATGGATGAACCGTTCAGCGCACTTGACCCGCTGATTCGTCGACAGTTGCAGGATGAGTTTATCCGACTGTCAGCCATGATGAAAAAGACCACCGTATTTATCACGCACGACCTCGACGAAGCCGTGCGCGTCGGCAACCGCATCGCGATCATGCACGATGGCAGGGTGGTGCAAATTGGCACTGCGGAAGACATCGTTATGCATCCCGCGGATGATTATGTTGCAGATTTCGTCGCTGGAATTTCGCGACTCAAGATTGTGCGCGCACACGCAATTATGCAACCCATTGACGAGTACCTGGCGAATCATCCACCGCTCGCAGACGATGTGCCGCGCGTCGATGAAAGCGAGATGCTGAGCATCGTGATTGATCTCGCCATTAAACATGAATCAGCAATTCTGGTTGAGAGCGATGGTACCGATGTCGGTGTCATCACCAGAAAAGACATATTAAGAACCGTTATTGAAGGAGCCGATGTGTCATGACAGAAAACGTAACAAACAAACTGGATGATGCAATTGATTTCGAAATTGCAGAAAAATATGCTGCGGAACGCCGTGAAAATATTCGTACATTTGTACAGACTAATCCAGATTACTACATTGCACAATTCGACAAGATTGGCGGCAGCGCCCGTTTTACCCCGACGTTCAATTTAACGGCAGGAATTCTCGGCCCAATCTGGTTTGGGGCGCGCGGACTTTGGATGTGGGCACTGCCTTTTCTAATTGTCGAGACTTTGGGCTATGTACAGGTGGTGCGTGGACTTTTTGGCGATCTCGCGGCAGATGCACGCGAGCGAATCGCATCAATTGAGGGAACGCTGGAACTGCGACGGCAACAGCTGCAATCAGCAATTGAGTCACAATCAGATAAGGTGGATGTCTACAGACGCACCGTTGAATCTCTGGAAGCGTCGATTGGAGACATCAGGCTGGAAGCACAGACTATTGCAGAGCAGGGAATCTGGATCGCACTGACCGGCCTGATAATCCTGATCATCATCAAAGGTGCGCAATCGATAGTCGCCAATTCTGCACTGGAAGCACAGTTCTCGGAATGGCTGTCAGATCGCACTAAACGATCAGGCATCTCAGTGCGGCAGCTGGCATTGAGTTCACTGTTTATGGTCATCATTGTCGGTGCAGCAATGTACCACTACAGTTTTCCCGGACAGCTTGAGATGCTGGCGAAGTTTCCCACCGACCCCGATATACGGCTCACCGGCATCTTATGGGTTGAGGCATTTTTTACTTTTTGTGTGACCCAGGGAGAAGCACTGTTCGATTTCATCACCTACGGCATTCGCCTGATTCTGGATGCCCTGGAACTGGTTTTTGTCAACACTCCCTGGATCGTAATCGCAAGTTTCATAGTCCTTTTGACCTGGCTTACGGCCGGAATTCGGACCGCGATCTGGTCTGGCGCCTTTCTGGCTTACATGGGGCTGCTGGGGTTTTGGGTTAAAGCAATGACGACATTGGCACTGCTCGGAACTGCGGCCTGCCTGTCTATTGCGATCGGCATTCCACTCGGCATGTTCTGCGCAAGGCGGCCCCGGTTTTATGCCTTCGTGCAGCCAGTCATGGACTTCATGCAAACCATGCCGGCATTCGTGTTTATGATTCCGGTCATTGCTTTTTTCGGCACCGGTAAGCCAGCTGCGGTGGTAACCACGATGATCTTTGGTGGCACACCCGTCGTCAGACTGACGGTTTTAGGGCTGCGCGGGGTTCCGGAGCACGTGCGCGAAGCAGCGATTTCGTTCGGCGCCAACAAATGGTATTTATTTACCCGTGTTGATCTGCCGCTGGCGAGTCCATCAATTCGGGCAGGAATCAATCAGACCATCATGCTGTCTCTGGCGATGGTCGTCGTTGCATCACTGATTGGTGCCAAGGGTCTGGGTGAAGATGTTCTGGAAGCACTGCAATATGCCAACGTTGGGCAGGGTATTTTGGCAGGATTTTCAATTTTGTTCTGCGCGATGATTCTCGACCGGCTTGTTCAAGGCGCACGCAAATGATGGTGATGTTGGTATCGTTCAGGCGTTTCAGCCAGATTTGATAAACTGAACCTAGGGACGTTTGGCACGCTTGAAAAAGCGTGCCATCGCCGCCGTCAGTAGCCGCGTTCAGGAGATACGGGGTTCTGGAGCGGTTCGCCCGCAATAAAACTCTTAAGATTGTGGAAAAAGAGCTCCAGCGTCATCGATACATAGGAGTTTCCGTCATCAGCTGATATATGCGGAGTGATCAGCAGATTTTTTGTTGTCCAGAGCCGCGAATCAGCTTCGATGGGTTCGGGGTCAAAAACATCGAGTATGGCAGCACCGAGTGTACCCGCATCCAGTTTGTCACAAAGTGCGTCGTAGTCCATCACCGACGCTCGTCCGATATTGATGATTCCAGCATTGGTCTTCATCAGATCAAGGCGTTCGCGCGACATGAGGCCGCGGGTCTGCGGTGTGTCAGGGGTCGCAATCAGCATATAGTCTGCCTCTGGCAGAACGTTATCCAGCTCGGCAGTTGTAACCACCCGGTCACATCCCGCCACTGGCGTACCGGTACGATTGACACCAATCACCGTTAGTCCCAGTTCGCTGACCTTGAACGCCGCGGAGCCGCCGAGACTGCCGGTCCCGAGCACCACCAGCGTCTTGCCGGCGATGGGCGATGAGTAGAGCGAATCATACACGGCCTTTCGCTGATTGAATGCTACTTCCGGGATGTGCGTATGCAGCATCAAAACGGCCATCAGTCCGAACTCACCCGCCTTGGCAGCATGCACACCTTTGTTGTTTGTCAGGGTCACCTCGTCCGGCAGCCAGGTCATTGGCAGCATGTGTTCAACACCGGCACCAATACAGTGAATCCAGCGAAGGCGCGGCGCAACACTGCTCAATGATGCGGTCGGCAGATCCCATGTCAGCAAAATGTCTGCGTCCGACATTGAGGATGCAAAATTGTCAGTATCCCAATCGATGACAAACCTGACCTGATCGACGAGATCCGGAAATTCCTCCAGTGCTGCATCAATCCGCGCACGCGTTATGGTGAACACCGCCTCACCCTCGGGCGTGTTCGGGAAAGAACCAGGTCGCCAGCGATTGTTCTTGACATGTACCTTCAACTCGAACCGCTCCAGCTAGTCAATGCCATTGGACTCCAGCGCCTTCAGCCGCCCGATTATTTCTGCGTCGCGGTCATTGTCGCTAATTCCTTCCACCGCGAACTGCAAATCCATCACTGCCGAACCAATGCGATCAAGATGCGCATCATCGTCCGCGCCGTTTCTTGGCGGCATGGTCAATACGGTGTCTTGTCCATAGGTTTTCACCAGACTGTCACCCGCTTTGACTGGCTGGGGCGGTTCTATCTGGTTGGCGAGATCACGAATCTGCTTTCGCACGCGTCGTCGGTACATAACAATGCCGCGATCGGTCGGCATCAGGTTCTCTCCCTTATGGGTTGAAATACCACCCATCCCCTCAACGGCTTCGGAATCTGCCGGAAAGCGTTTCTTGTCTTGCGGGCTGCGATCAAGGACTTCACCCTGTTCGATCATCTCGTGCCCTTCTGTCGTGTTGTATTCATGCGGGTCCCAGCGAGAGCCGAAATTCGCCCAGGCATAGACGACTGAGTTTTCATCATCCACCGGCACAACCCAACGGGTGAAACACGAACGGCCAAAATAGCACGGCTGCGTACCATCCACGGCAAAGGCCGAACCGGCCTGAGTGAAGTTGGGAAGAATCAGCTCATTGACCCGCACCCATACGTTTTCGCCGACGCGACGGGTTGATGAGCCGAGAAAGTGGTTTGCGTTACGTTCGTAGAATTTCAGCACACCATCGGCTTTCATCCCCTCAGAGAATTGTGGGTGACTGTTGCGGCTGTGGAGGTAAGTTGTGTGTGTTGGATCAAGAATTGCATCCAGTATCTGAATCCAGTTGCACCGGTATGGAGCTTTATACGTTTGACTGGTCATACCCTCATAGATGCACGCGTCATATACCGGAAAATCCGGCTTAAGTTCCGCTGGACCCATGTAGGTGAATATCAGGCCGCGGTACTCAATGACCGGATACGCCCCAAGCCGGGTGCGTTTGCGCAGCAAATCAGCGGTTTTTGAATCTTCAGCCGGTGTTTCCAGGATTTCACCATCCGGTGCATACAGCCAGCCGTGATAGCAGCACCGGATCCCGTTGACCTCACACTTGCCGTATTCCAGCGAAGCGCGGCGATGAATACAGTGTTTGTGGACAAGTCCAATCTGATCTCGCTTTTCTCCATAGCGAAACAGCACCAGGTCCTCGCCCAGTATCCTGATCGCTTCCGGCAACTCACCCAAATCGTCGGTGACAAAAACAGGATGCCAGAATCTGCGCAAATATTCACCGGCCGGTGTGCCGGGACCGACGCGCGCGATCTCCTCATCGGCTGCAGCGGGCTGCGCTTGTGCGTAGCCACTGAAGTTTCCATACATAACTTGTGGTTGAATGATCTTATTGAACATCACATCCCTGATCTGTTAAGTCTTGAATGTTGGTACTTGCGGACAATGATTGAATGTCGAAACAAGCAAAAAAAAATTTTACACTGGACAAAACCAATTCATGAACAAAAAAATGGAGGAATTTTCGCTCGCACCGATTCCTGATGACCAACCCAGTCAGCATCTCAAGGTTTCGAACCGCTGATTTCGATTTGAACGGGTTTAGTTCCAATTTGGGTGTAACATCGATGTCTTCGATCGTATGAACTCGTGTTGTCCGACTAAACTACGGTGCAAGTCGCTCTGACCAGTCCAGACGAAAGGTCATTTGATTCCGATCCGCTTGCAACACTGAGTGAAGCCTCGACCGGTCAGGTGAACATATTTTAAAGACATCACCGCGCACTTCGATGATAACGACAAGATCTGTAAAAAAGCAAATCTTCGCGGTTATTCAAATGCGCGTGCTATCAGGGAGATCATCGCATCAGGAAGATGTCCGAACGCGAAACAAAATCGAAT
>JAJDZL010000207.1 GCA_022824665.1 Gammaproteobacteria bacterium
TCAGGCCGCACCTTGCATGGCGCGTTACTGGATGCTGAAATTCTGGTCAATGTATACCTTGCCTTAACCGGTGGGCAGACTTCGCTTGACTTTGGAGATGTTGCCGAGCTCCGTGCGCCAGTTGAACGCGAACGCGAAACCAAACAAAGAACCGAGCCCGTCAACATTGTGGTGATCCGAGCTGATGATGAAGAGTTGACACTGCACAATACGCTATTGGATCATCTCGACCAGTACTGTGACAAGGGCAGTGTGTGGCGACGCTTGGAGTCCTCCAAGGCAAAATGATCGAAGCAAAGTACCTGAAACCGCTATTGTAATCACGCACCGGTTTAACGGCTGAATCAGTCTGAAATGAATAACGAAAACAGGAAATGGGCAATATAAGCCATGCTCTTGAAACGACCAGACCGTGAAAGTTTGTGATGAGTTGGACGATCATACAAGTTGCAATCGGTGGCGCAATAGGGGCGGTTGGCCGCTATCTGACGGGGATTGCAGTTGCTCGCGCGCTCGGCAGCGGCTTTCCATATGGCACCCTTGTCGTTAATGTGGGCGGGTCATTTCTTATCGGTGTACTGTTCGTCGCACTCGGCGGACTCAGTGCAGAACCCGGCCGTTATTCAGCGTTGCTGATGACTGGTATCCTGGGCGGCTACACTACATTTTCCGCCTACTCGCTGGATTGCTGGCTGCTCTTCCAGCAGGGCCGCATCGTTGAAGGGGTGTTGTATGCTTTCGGGTCTGCCGGTTTGTCGATACTTGCCTGCATTGCAGGCATCGCGCTCACGAGGTTAAGCCAGGGTTAACCGATCGTGTGTGGCAGTTGTGCCACCGCCAGCAACCCTAAAATCTGCGACCCGTTTCGTTACCGGTCTATTGCCAGGCTTGAAGCCGGCTCATGCGGCGACCAGGAAAACAACAAATATGGCAAAAAGACCAATGACAATTGCAACGGCAGAGTCTACAGTCCATTCCCGCGCCAGTCTGGATGATTGACCCGTCACCCGAAGAATCACTCGGTAAACCTGATTCACGCCTGCAAGCAGCATCGCATAGGTTTCGCTGATCAGCGTCTGCATCGCTGAAGCCGTCCATCTGCCCAGCACAACCATGCCCTTTCTGTATGTCCACTCTGCATCAATGTTGACGCTTCTGAGCTCCGGCGGATAGATGCCCGACAGTTTCAGCCATACGAACGCGAGGGCCGAAAACAGCAGCAGTTGAATCTGGGCCAGTACGTGGGTTGCATCATACGCGGTGAAATCAGTTTGGTAGGGCAGCAGCATATACAGATACTGTGGGAAGCTGCCGATACCGATACATAAAAGTGCGGCAATACTCATTGCGATCAGCATGCTGGTCGGCGCTTCCTTGACGCGAATGCCGGAATCGTGAGCAAAAAATGCAAAGAACGGAATCTTGATGCCCGCGTGGTGGAAGACGCCGGCAGATGCAAAAAGAAGTGCAATCCAAACCACTGAATGACCTTCCTGCAGTGCTGCAACCATCACCATGGATTTACTGACAAACCCGCTAAACAGTGGAAATGCGGAAATTGATGCTGCGCCAACAATGCAAAGCGTCGCAGTTTTTGGCATGGACTTGTACAGGCCGCCGAGGTCTGAGCCGTTCATTTTGCCGGTTCGATAGAGCACAGCACCCATCGACATCATCAGCAGGCCCTTGAAGATAACATCGTTGAACGCATGTGCGGCCGCGCCATTGATTGCAAGCTCTGTGCCGATGCCGATGCCGCACACCATGAATCCGATCTGGTTAATCATGCTGTACGCCAACACTCGTCTAAGGTCATTCTCAATGACGGCATAAAAGATCGGGAAACAGGTCATGATCATGCCGATATAAATCAGCGCTTCTGTTCCGGCAAAACCGCGCGCCAGCGCATAAACAGCCACTTTCGTAGTAAAGGCGCTTAAGAAAACCGTTCCTGCCGGTGTTGACTCCGTATTGGCATCAGTTAGCCAGTTGTGCAGCAGTGGAAATGCGCATTTAATGCCGAACGCAACAAATATCAGTCCTGAGGCAATGCCCGAAAGGCCGATGTGAGTAAACTCAAGCGACCCTGTTTCCGAATAGTGCAGCGCGGCGCCGGCCAAAAGCAGCAGCCCGGAGACAACTTGAATCGTTAAATAGCGGGTACCGGCCTGGACCGAGTTCTTGGTGCCGCCACACCAGACCAGGAACGCGGAGCTGAAGGCCATCAGTTCCCAAAAAATAAACAGTGTAATGAGATCGCCGCAGAATACCGCGCCAAGTGCGCTTCCCGCATAGGCCAGCGTAGCCGACTGATGGATCGGGTCTTTAACCCGCCAGGCAAATATCCCGCCAAGCACCGCGGCAATATGAAATACGTAGCCAAAGACCAGGTTCAGTTTGTCCGGGCTGTAAAGTACCAGCTCAAGGCCAATGATCGAGGTTTTGATGTAAGCATCGGGCGCGGTCGAGAAAACCAGCAGCGCAGCACTGACCAGCGGAATTGCAATGCATAAACTTGACAGCCAGGCGCGGCGCAACAGCAGCGCCAGCAGCGCACCGGCGAAGAAAACTGCAAATGGAGGAATATCAATGCCCATCATAATAATCCTCACTGCGCATCAGCGGTTTTCTCATCCACTTGGCGATTACAACCAGCACGACACAGGCGACGAAGCCGAACACGCAATAGAAGAACAGCAGTGATTCCCAGGGGTGATACAGGTGTCGATGAATAACCAGATCAAGGACTGCAACGAGCGCGCAGGCCGCGTAAAACCATTTCAGAATTCGCCGCAAGCCAACTGCACGC
>JAJDZL010000146.1 GCA_022824665.1 Gammaproteobacteria bacterium
GTTCGAGTTTCATTGCCTGCTTTAACCGTTTCAGTGAAGAGTGCTTTACACCCACGTGTACGTAAGCCGTAATAGCCATGTCGTTGCTGGCGATGTCCAACTGTTCGAGGTCTGCCAGAGCACGGCGTACTTGTTCCGAATCCAACTTTGCAGCCTCCATTAGTTCATCAGTGCTCACCCCTTCGTCAGGGTCTGCTGCAAGCAACACATCCACTATTGAAAGTAGCTCATTACGTCTCGAGTTCGTGATATCAGCACGGCGAAGCTTTCGTTTTGCGTCGTCGATCGAACCGACCCTCAAAGAAGATGGGAAAATCTGGACAATATTCTCTTCCCGCGTAAGCAGATGAGCTTCTTCCAGCCATGAAACGGCAGTTCGTACGCGTGAATCGTCGGCTGTCGAGTCACGCCTGAATGCATGATCTTGGTCTTCCAGAAGTATTTCGCCGGGTGTAGCAACGATTTCGTCTTTAAATCGGAATCTTCGCTTCAGTTTTCTGAGCGCTTTTAATATGCCGTAAATTTCTGACTGACTGAGGCGTGAGCGTGCGGACATGCTGAATTGACGTTCGACATCTGTATCGTCGTACAACAATATGCATTGCGCCGCTTCATTGTCGCGACCGGCTCGTCCTGCTTCCTGAAGGTAGTTTTCAAGTGATCCGGGAATATCTGCATGAATAACCAGTCTGACATCCCGTTTGTCGATCCCCATGCCGAACGCGTTGGTTGCAGTGATAACACGCAACTTGCCATTAATGAACTTATCTTGCACATTCTTCTTGGATTCTGGCGGCAATTTGGCGTGAAAGTGCTTGACTTTGACGTTGCGTATCTGCAGATATTCCGCTAGTTCCTCCGTTTGCTTGCGCGTCGCACAATACACAATGGCACCGCCGGGCTGATGATTTGGAAGATATCTATTCAGCACCATCAGCACATCGGAATATTTCTTGTCGGCGGTAGTCGGGATAATCGCAAATTCAAGATTAGTGCGCCTGGTACCGCCGTTGAAGACTTTCAGGTCTACACCTACTTTTTCCGAAAAGTGCCAACTGATGTCATCAACAACTTCTGGCTTCGCGGTTGCAGTCAGGCAAACAACTGGTGGTACCGCCTGATCGCGGGCCTTTTCCTTGATAAAGCGACCGACATATCGATAATCCGGACGAAAGTCGTGTCCCCATCGCGACAGACAGTGTGCTTCATCGAGAACCCACATTCCAATCTCGCGTTGGTCAATCGCCTTTCGAAATGAACGCGATCGAAGCTGCTCCGGTGAAATCAGCAAAATGCCTGCATCCCCTAATCTCACCTTATCAAGAACGTCGGCGCGTTCGGGCATTGACAACAGACCATTGATCGTGAAACAGCAATCGATTTTTTCTTTTACCAGACTCTCAACCTGATCAGCCATCAATGCGACCAGCGGCGAAATGACAATCGTCAATGCACCGGTATTGAAATAACGCGATAGCGCGGGAATCTGATAGCAAATCGACTTACCCGTGCCGGTCGGCATGACACCGAGTACGTGATTGCCCGCCATTGATTCTTCAATGATGCTTTGCTGCATGGGCTGCCCGTTGGCTGCGCGCGGCTCCGGTCGAAATTCATTGAAATCAAACCAGCGCTGCAACTGCCGTTTGGCATTGTGATGCTCATTGCACCACTCGCATTTGGAATCGGAGCATGAGTTATCCCGCAACCGACGTACCATCCGACCGGTATCAGGAAACTGGTGCCGCACCCATGGAGGTATGACCGAATTACCACCGGCGACTGAAATCCAGGCAATTACAAACGCTAGCTGCCAGCCATATTTTTGAATTGAGTTGAAATCCTTGCATGCAAATTCAATAATTCGCTGTCCTTCGCTGCTGCAAACGGTGTCTTGGAAAACCTGTCCGATGGCTTTGATTGCGCTCTTCCTATTGGGACGGGGCGCCTCACGCAGATGCGAAAACAGCGTGTTTAGCGCGCGATCGCGATGGCCATAATCAGGTGTTGTCAACCAGTGCCAGGCAGTAAGATATTGATTTTTAGCACCGGATAAAGCTTCTTGCTGATGAGTGAAAAGATCCAGTGCGAGCCGCGCATCATGTTCTGGATTGTTCAACTGTCCGCTTCTAAGCGCACCGTCCTGATAATGTTTCACCAGGTGATGATAAGGGTTCCGGGGATAAGCGAGCGGGTTGAGAAAAAGTGTATCTATAACGGGAAGCTTTAGCAGCCGCAGATTCGGCCTCACAGCCTGTAGGTGAATAAGATCGAAATTCCTGATGTTGTGCCCAAGCACAAAACTGGCACCATCCGCGATTTCATCCAGCTTTGACAGTCCTGCAGTCAGTTCGCTGCCACGATGGTGAAGACTGTTCAAATTATCCGATCGAAGCGCGCCGACGGCGGTAATTTGACCGCTCTTCTTGTTGACTTCCAAATCAATCGAAATACAGCGCGATAAATCTATTTTCGTTCGATCCACAAAAAATCTCCAACTCCATTACCGGCATAGGATGTGAGTCAAGCAGTATTCCCTAGAATTTGGCTGCGACTGACTGCGCCAGCATTGCGCTTGAAACCTGATTAATCCACTGAATTAGCGTCAGCCTATAGCTTCAAGCGCGGTGTGGCGAACCAATACATTGAAATCTTAGCGGCGTTTAGTCTCAAAG
Source organism: Gammaproteobacteria bacterium (assembly GCA_022824665.1). Lineage (GTDB taxonomy): Bacteria > Pseudomonadota > Gammaproteobacteria > Arenicellales > JAJDZL01 > JAJDZL01. The sequence goes on from JAJDZL010000146.1 coordinate 2,676, forward strand.
AAGTGTCACACAATATCTGCAATAACAGCCATACAGTCTCCCGCCTTGACTAGTCCAGGAAAATGGCGTCCAGTCAACATTCCGCTGCGACGTGCACGATACGTTATCGGTTGAACGCCTGTGCGGTCGAGCGGCCAAACTTTTGCGACGGTAGCAGCCTCGGCAATCTCATCGCCAAGATCAACCACGGGCTCAAGCAGACCATCGTGCTCACTGATGACGAAACAGCTTCCGTCCGGCATGTCGAGATTGACTGTGGGCTCGACAACCGGCTCAGCATTCAATATGCCCGCATGAATCAGTACATTTCTCAAACCCTTTTTTGCGATTGAAACAGTCGTCGCCCGGGTCGTACCACCACCGCCCAATTCCGTCGAAACAAACACCTTTCCCATATCTTCGACCGCGGTGTCATACATGCCGGTGTTGTCAATTTCAAGCAAAATCACCGAGTGAGGTGCATTGAATGCCTGCATTGCTGCAACCGAGGCAGCTTGCTGCGTCTTGTCGGCCAGTACATGAGCCGCGGCAAGCGGTACAAATTCAAGTGTTTTGCCACCCGAGTGTATATCGACCACAACATCAGCATCCGGCAGCAGTGTTCGCTGGAAGTAATCCGCAATTTTTTCTGTTACCGTCCCTCTCGGATTACCGGGGAACACCCGATTCATATTTCCGTCATCAATCGGGGAGTTTCTGTGTCCGCCTCGGAAGGCCGGATAATTGAATGCAGGTACGATGATCACCCGGCCGTCGATGTCGGCCGGATTCAGGTTCAGTGCCAGATCCTGCAAGGCAACGGGTCCTTCATATTCATCACCATGATTTGCACCGGTTAATAACGCAGTCGGACCCGAGCCGTTTTGGATCACGCTGATTGGAATCATGATTGAGCCCCACGCGGAATCGTTTCGGCTATGCGGCAGATTCAAAAATCCATGGTGTGCACCGTCCTGATCAAGTGCGATTGTTGGGGAAATGGGATTGTCCTGCATTTTGGTTTTATCTCATATTTTCTGTAAAAATAATCAGTCGATGACGATCAGGTCGCGCTCAACGTCGCACAACCGCTCACCACCCGATTCGGTAACCACAAAAGATTCTGAAACAGCGCAACCGAATTCATCCAGCCAGACACCGGACTGAAAGTGAAAACACATACCGCTTTGCAGCTCGGTCTGATCACCAGGCCGCAAACTGCACGTTCGCTCACCCCAATCGGGTGGGTAACCGACTCCAATGGAATAACCAACGCGGCTCTCCTTGGTGATGCCATTACGGTTGAGAACAGCCTGCCAGCCGGCTTCAACCTCCTCACACGTATTGCCGGGCCTTGCCAGTTCCAGTCCGACATCAACGCCTTCGACAATCACTTTGGCCAGATTCCGTATCTTTTCAGGTGGCGGTCCAAGATGGATGGTACGCGTTAAAGGCGCATGATAGCGACGTCTGACCCCGCAAAGTTCAACCATCACCAGAACATCCTCCGGTAGCGGCAAGTCAGACCACGTCAAGTGTGGTGTACTGGTGCCCTCACCAACCTGAATCAAGGGACAAAGCGCACTATAGTCTCCGCCGAGCGCGTTTGCCCCGGCAATACTCGCCCGGTAGACTTCAGCGATGACTTGATTTTGCGGCACACCCGCGCGGATTTTGGCAATCGCCGCATGAACAGTCTCAGAGCAGATTTTACCGGCGTCCTTCATCAGGCTGACTTCCTGGTCAGACTTAACCAGACGAGCCCAGTTAACCAGATCGCCGTTGTTCGAGAACCTTGCATCAGGCAGCCCCCTTAAAAGCGTCTCGTGGCACCTGGCGGTGTAATAGTGCGCGTCCAATTCGACTCCGATCCGGGATTTTGACCAACCCCGCGCATGGATCAGTTCCACCAGTTCATCATAAGGATGGTGGAGCGGGTGCTGCACGAGCCGTTCCGCATAGGGAACAATATTTTGCCGGGGCAGGTCAGTTGTGACTTCCGCTGCTCTCGAATCCTGCGCGCGGCCAAACCAGATCGGCCACGCCTCAGAGTGGTGTACCACCACACATTGCGGTACGTAAAACGACCAGCCGTCAAATCCGGTTAGCCAGCACATATTGCTGGGGTCCTGGCAGATGATCAGGTCAAAGCCTGCTTTATCCATACGCTGTTTTACGTCTGCCACCCGCCGGCTGTATTCCTCGGCGGAAAAAAGTTTTTCAAAAAGAGCAATGTTTTCCCTCGTCATTCAGGCCTCCACAGTCAGTCCCGCAGACACAGCGTCTGCGCGTTGTTTGGCAAAAGTTGCGATGGCGGTATCCTGCACACCGGTTCCCGTAAGGTCGCAAATGGTAATCTCGTCATCTGTGCGCCGGCCGGAACATTTGCCGGCCGCTATATCGCCGAGCTCAACAATATCTGCTGCTGGCGACAGAACGCCTGCTGCAAGTGCGTGATGAAGCTCTCCAAGCAATTCGGTTTGCGAGCGACGGTCGGCCACATAGCGTGACGCGACAGCAAGACATTCCGGTTCAAGTTCAATCTTGTGACTCTGATCAGAGCCCATTGCGGTAATGTGCTGTCCGGGACGCAGCCACTCGCTTTTTACCAGGGGGCGCGTGGCAGGCGTCGTGGTCACGACAATGTCTGCTGAGCGCACCGCACTGGCAGCATCCGGATCGAATTTGACCGGAATCTTGAGTTTTTCGCTGAGCTCCCTGGCAGCGATTTCGGCCTTGCGCTCATCTCTTGCCCAGATGACAGCTGATTTGATTGAGCGAACCAGGCACAAGGCTGCCAGTTGCAGACGCGACTGCTGGCCTGATCCGATGATACAGGCGTGTTCGGCATCCGCTCTTGCGAGGTGGCGCGCGGCGAGCGCACCTGCCGCAGCCGTTCGAACATCAGTCAGGTATCCGTTGTCAAGCAGCACCGCTTCGACCATCCCGGTTCGGACCGAAAAAAGCACCATCAGCCCCGACGTGCTGGGCAGTCCGAGCTTGGGATTGTCAAAGAACCCCGGGGACATCTTGATCGCAAAGCTCTCAATGCCTGGTACAAAGGCAGTTTTGATATCAACTTCACCATTCGACTGCTCAATGGACATCGACATGATCGGCGGCATGACCACTTCGCCGCTCGACAGTGCGCAAAATGCGCGTTCGATGCAATCAACTGCAGCAAGGTCCAAGTGGACAACTTCCCGCAGCTGTGCTTCGGTCAATAACTTAAGTGTGGGCATCGCTGATTCTATCGTTGTGTAACGTCCACGTTTTCGCCGCAGATGATTCGATGGTGTAGTTCCATATCAATGTTCCCCCCACTGGCAATGATCGCAAGCGGCGCTTCATTTGCAACCTTGCCTGCCAGCAAGGCAGCAATGCCGACCGAACCCGAGCCTTCGAGAATAAGTCTCTCGTACCAGTAAGCGTGCCGAATCGCTTCGGCAATCTCCTGCTCAGAAACCAGCACAAATTCGTCGACCAGCTCGCGTACCATCCGGAACGTGAACTCGTTGTCAAGGCCAATGCCACCGCCTAATGAATCGGCCAGTGTTGCCACTTCCTCAACCATAACGGGTTTGCCCGCTTCGAGACTCTTGTGCATGGCCGCGCCGCGCTCCATTGAGACACCGATAACCTTTATGTCGGGCTTGCGGGCCTTCAGTGCCGCGGCAACACCTGAAATCAGCCCGCCACCTGAAACCGGAATCATGACTGTACCAAGCTCAGGCATCTGTTCAAGCAGTTCAAGGCCGAGCGTACCCTGTCCGGTAATAATGTCAAAGTGATCAAACGGGGGCAGCATAATCATCCCGTCACCGTTGACAAGACGGTCGACTTCTTCCTGAGCATCATCCTGGGAGTTGCCGACAATGCGTACCTGCGCGCCGTGTGCCCTGATCCCGTCGATCTTGTTCTGTGGTACCAGCTCGGACATACAGATGATGCACCGAATTCCAGCTTGTGAAGCAGCGTATGCCAGTCCCCTGCCGTGATTACCGGTCGAAACACCAACCACACCCCTCGCTCGCTCAGCTTCATTTAGGTTCAGTACTGCGTTGGTTGCGCCGCGCACCTTAAAACTGCCGGTCAGTTGCTGGCTTTCGAGTTTGAGGAATATCGGGGTACCAGCCATCTTGCTCAGCGCACTTGATGGAGCAACTGGCGTTCGATGAACCGCCTGGCTGATTCGTTCGCGCGCCTTTTGTATATCCGCTAATCGGATGTTGCTTGCGTTGATGGACATCAGAAAAACTTCACAACGATGGGTCTGGCTGACTTTGCCCCTGTTTGTACTGGTGATCAAAAATTGACGTGTAACCGTCCGACCAGTCAGGTGGCAGTGGCACGATCAGGTTTTCGTGATGAGCAAAGTGAGGCTGAACACCGCGCACGAGGGTGTGGTAGTTGACGCTGGGATAGGCTGGTGCGGTATACGGGATTGCATCTGCTGCGCTATAGGTGATAACGAATGCCGGTCGACTGGTGCTGCTTCGGTTAATGGCTGAGCCGTGTATGGTACGGCTGTGATGGACGGATAGAGTGCCTGGCGGCCCGGTAAGCGACACAGCCTGATCGACTTTGACACCGGCCAGGTCGCGTTCTGATATTGCTCCGGTCCAATTTCTTTCGGCATCATAGTGTGCAAAAATCTCACCCTTGTGACTGCCGGGAATGACTTGCAGGGGACCCTGATCAGCTGTTGCGCCATCAAGCAGCAGTAAAAATTGCAAGGTGCCAGAGTGGGTATGCGGATAAAACACCAGGTCCTGATGCCACTTGACTTCAGCACCGCCGTCAGCCCACTTGAAATTCATCATCAGTTCGCGGAATCGGATATTGGGACCAAGCAGATCAGCGGCTATGTCGAGTACCACCGAATCTGCACACAACTGCCAGAATATCGGATCGAATTCATCGAGATAAGCAACCCTTCGAAGCCGCGGGTTGTCAGCACTGTGGTCCGGTTCAATATCAACTTTGCGGGTCGAGCGCGTATAACTCCTGGTTGCTTCAATAATTTTTTCAAGTGCACTTCGAAGCGGGTCGAGCCAGTTCTCACCGATCAGTCCTGGAAAACACAAATATCCCTCGTCATAATAGAAATCGCGCTGCTGCTGGCTGATAACCGAAGGTGGCCGCGAGTTGATTTGATCAAGTTTCATCGGTTTTCATTCCGGTTCAGTTCGCATCAATTCAAAGTGAAGATCAGTGTTCGGTCAACTCAAGCAAGCTGCCAAAACCGTGCTGCGGTTCTGTATATCCCGCCTGGCGCAGGGCCTGCCAAAACAAGGTCTGATTGGCCGAAATGACTGGCTTGCCTATTGCCTGCTCGATTGAGTCGAGCACATCGACTGCCCGGATTGCCGTGCAGGAGATAAAAAGAGCATCAGCATCGGGACGGTCAGCCTGAATTGCTGCTTCATAGATGGACTGCGGGGCCAACTTGGCCATTTCTTCGTTTGAGCTGATGTGAAAACTTGAAAAAGCACTAATTTCGACACCGCGCGCGGTTACGTAATCGAATACCTGCGCGTTGACGTCATCGGTATATGGCGTTAGCACGGCAATTCTGCGTGCGTCAAAACGCTGCAGGGCGGCCAGTGCGGCAGTAATCGGGGACGAGACCGGTATCTGTGGCCGGGCTTCATGCACTCGCTGCACCACTGTGTCATATCCCAATACAACTGTCCCCGACGTACAGCTGTAGGCGATCGAGTCAAGGCGCGAGCCTGGGATTAACAATGCCGCCGCGCGGGTTAGCTCCGGTTCCATCTCGCTTAGTTTTTCAACCGAACAGGTTTCATCATTGGGTATTCGGGATACAAAAAGAGCGACCTCATCGGTTGGACGCATGTTGATGAAGTCGCGCTCAGTTGCAAGATCATTCGACAAGGCCAAAAGGCCGATCCGATATCGTCCCGGACCACTGTCGAGTCTATAACCGGCGTTAACCGGCTCAGCACGAAATTGATCATTCGTATCCTTACCTAAAGCTTGCATGATTTTCCTCCCGTATAAAGTTGTCAAGGGTTTGCTGCAACAACGATGCAGTCTTCCGGCAAAAATGTAAACTCTATGGTGTCGCCGTACTGGTCAAGTGACTGTCCGGTAAATTGTTCACTGATTGTAATCGTCTCGCCGCCTGGAAGCTGTACCACAAGGTGAATATCTGCACCGAGGTGCGCGACATTTTTAACGGTCCCCTGAAGTTGATTGCTGTAATCCATGCTGCGCCGGTCAATTGGCTGAAACCCGATACGAATTCGCTCCGGGCGTATACACACTTCATAGGACGTTGCTTCGAGTGTCGGTTCCGGGACCCAAATTGACAGATTTCCGTCCGTTTCAAAGACACACAAACCCTGATCGCCCGGTGTGCGCAATGTGCCGCTCAGCCAGTTTGAACGACCGATAAACTCCGCGACAAACTTGGTATGCGGATTACGGTAGACTTCGGTTGGCGGGCCTTCCTGAACAATGCGGCCTTCGTTCATGACCACCAGCCGGTCACCCAGGCTCATCGCCTCTTCCTGATCGTGGGTGACAATAATGGTTGTTGCTTCAACGGCTGACAGAATCTGTTTAAGTTCAATGCGAAGTTCCTGACGAAGTTTTGCATCAAGTGCCGATAGCGGTTCATCAAGCAGCACCACTTCAGGATTCGTGGCCAGCGCGCGGGCGAGTGCCACCCGCTGCTGCTGTCCGCCAGACAGTTGCGCCGGTCGCCGGTCGTCAAATCCATTGAGCTTGACAAGGTCCAGCATCTCACCAACCCGTGCGGAAATTCTGCTGCGCTCATACCCGCGTCTTCTAAGGCCATAGGCTACATTGTGTGCCACGCTCATGTGCGGGAATAGCGCGTAGTCCTGAAACAGCAGGCCGACATTTCGCTCATAAGGACGTTTGCCGCGCATGCTGGTGCCCGAGATCAGAACATCGCCTGAGCTTGGTTCTTCAAACCCTGCAATCATGCGAAGTGTCGTTGTTTTTCCGCAGCCCGAGGGACCGAGCAGTGACAAAATACCACCTTTTTCAAGGTCAAAAGAGACTTCGCTCACTGCGGTGAATTGACCGAACCGCTTGGTAACCCTGTCCAGTTGAACGACCGACATCAGGATGCCTCTAGGAGCGGTACACACCGCCGCCAATCACGCGCTCCAGCCCCACTACCGCATCGAGTACGAAAATCAGGCCAATCGTAAACAGCATCAGAACGACTGAGGCCGCGGCGATGGTCAGATCAAAGTTGGTGCGCATCATGCTGACCATGGCAACCGGTAATGTGTAGGTGTCGGGTGACGTTAGAAACAGGCTGACTGCGACATCGTCCATGGAGAAGGCGAACGCAAAAACCGCGCCGGCTACCATGCCGGTGCGTGCCAGTGGAAAGGTTACATCCCAGAATGCCTGGCGCTCAGTGGCACCGAGTGTCATGGCCGCCTCGGTCAGACTCTTGCGAATACCGGTCAATCCGGCAAGTGTGGTTCTGACAGTGTACGGAAAGGTGATGATGATGTGGCCTGCGAGCAGTCGGGGATAGCCTTGAAACACACCAATCAGGGCGAAAAAAAGTAACAGCGAAAAACCGATCACGACGGCGGGAATGACCAGCGGTGAAAGAAATATGGTCTCCAGAGCCTGTTTACCGGGAAACTCGTAGCGGTCCAGCACAATGGCCGCGCAGACACCGGCGCAGGTGGATACTGTCGCTGCGATGAGCGCAATAATCAGACTTGTTCTAAGTCCGGTGAGGTAGTATGTATCAGAAAAAAACCTTGCGTACCACTGAAAGGAAAACTCAGTTGGTGGAAATCGGCCAAGATACCCCCGCGCATCAAAGGACATCAGGATCGAAACAATGATCGGGGCCACCAGAAAAATGACCGTCAGTGCGATGGTGCCAACGACCGCCCAAGCTCCAAAATTATCAATGTAGCGCTGCAGCATCTGGTGTGATCAGTGCTTGATCCAGCGACTGGTGACGAGGTAGGTTATGCCGTAAATGATCAGCAAAGAAAGGACCAGCATAATGATTGAAATGGCTGAGCCGCTCGGATAGTTGGCAATTTCACTGAATCTGGCATAAATCAGGTTCGATACGAACAGGATTTTTCCTTTACCGAGAATCATTGGCACAACAAAAGCAGACAGACACAGCGTAAAGGAGATCAGGAACGCGGACAGGAGCCCGGGGATACAAAGTGGTACTGTAATTGTAAGGTGGGCTATCCAGCGCG
>JAJDZL010000110.1 GCA_022824665.1 Gammaproteobacteria bacterium
TGGAACTTCCCGCGCAGGATAGGAGGGATGTCTTTGAATCAACAGCAGTGCGTCTGAATACACCACCAAGCAATGTGGAAAAGGATTATCACGCTATGCAGGGCATGATTCTCGGCAAGCGTCCAGATTTCGGCTGAGTTATGAATCAACTTCGATACGCTGAAGTAGTGATTAATGGAATCTGAACTTAACAGAATTGATGCGAGAGTTAGCGACTCAGTAGATGTCGGACAGAGGCACAAATGAATTGCATAGTTGCTAAAGACATTGATTACCTTCTGCAGGTATTTGAGTTATCCAGCCGACTGGTTCTCACTGATTGGCTTTCGCACCCAGCAAGATTGTTCCACAATTAAATTGTCAGAATCACGCATCTGAACTGCGCAAGATTTTCGACAACTCTATATAATCAGCCGCATTGTCGGGGTTGATAACCTTTGTTGGCGTCGCTAAAGCTTAATTCTCGACAAACCTAGCGGGGTATGGCGCAGTCTGGTAGCGCACCTGCTTTGGGAGCAGGGAGTCGGGGGTTCAAATCCCTCTACCCCGACCAAGTGCAATATGCGCCTGTAGCTCAACTGGATAGAGCAACGGCCTTCGACAGGAGCCTTTGCAGGGAATTTTGGAACCTGTAGAGTGGAGGGCACTGTATCGGTGAAACCTTAACACGTCGTGGTGATGGCAATACCGAGGAAACCGCCGCTTCAATGAAGTACGGGATCCGTAGAGACTATACGTGCCCCACCTGAGATGGTGAAGATATAGTCCAGACTACAAACCGGTCACCTGGTCGATCGGGCAATGAAAATTGTAGTGGTACGCTAAGCCGTAGGTTACAGGTTCGAGTCCTGTCAGGCGTGCCAATCATTCGGCTTCACGGACAACCGCGAATCAGGTTTGAATTTGAAGCCGAACTTGGAAATTTAGTGGTGGGCGTAGCTCAGTTGGTAGAGCCCTGGATTGTGGTTCCAGTGGTCGTGGGTTCGAATCCCATCGTCCACCCCACCCTTGTCCAGCCTGGAGGCGGAATTTGTACTGATGCTGTTGCCATCACTTGATGAAATTAAGCGCGCAGCAGATCTGATCGCGCCGCACGTCCCGCCCACTCCACAATACTGCTGGCCACTGCTTGGCGAAAGATGTCAGACCGAAGTCTGGGTCAAACACGAAAACACAACCCCGATCGGTTCATTCAAGATACGCGGCGGGCTCACCTATATGGCGGACCTCGATGCCGAGCACGTCATCTGCGCAACTCGCGGTAATCACGGCCAGTCGGTCGCCTACGCAGCCGCTCAAAACGGGATCAATGCGACAGTGGTCGCACCGCGCGGCAACAGTACTGCAAAAAATGCGGCAATGCGCGCGTTTGGTGCCAACCTGATCGAATACGGCCGTGACTTTAATGAAGCCTATGAACATACCCGCGAGTTATGTGCCAACGGCACATTTCACCTCGTTCCCTCGTTTGATCGAAAACTCATCGTCGGCGTTGCAACCATGGGTCTGGAACTATTCAACGCGGTGCCAAACCTTGACATCGTTTATGTTCCGGTCGGACTCGGCTCAGAGATCTGCGCAGTGATCGCGGCACGTGAAGCCCTCGGGCTTCACACCGAAATTGTCGGTGTTGTCGCAGACAATGCACCCGCCTACGCGCTGTCGTTCGAGCAAGGCAAAGTGGTTGAAACCGACGTACCGAATACGCTGGCCGACGGCGTCGCGGTGCGGCTGCCCGATAGCGAAGCGTTGCATATCATGCGTCGCCATGTTGCCCGCTTTGTGCGGGTTCCAGAAGCGAATATTGCCGAGGCAATGCGCATCTACTTTACCGATACCCACCACGTTATCGAAGGCGCCGGAGCAATCACACTGGCAGCACTATTGCAGGAGCAGTCTAAAGCTGCCGGACAGCGTGTTGGTATTATTGCCTCCGGCGGAAATGTCAATCTGGACTTATACTGCCGTATATTGAGCGGCAGCTATCAGTCCGGGTGAATCAAACGCGCATGACAGCCAAAAAACGCCGCGTCTCAAGGCAAAGAGCAAAGCGTACTACCGAGTCCATTCAGCGACTTCAATGGCGCCAGGTCGCCAATCCCTACCCGCCTATTGAAGTTCTTACTTCTGACCATATCGAAGCCATTCACCAGGCATCCCTCGAATTATTGCGCGATGCCGGCATACGATTCCTGAGTGATCGGGCACGCCGGATTTTCCGGGCAGCCGGTGCCGAAGTCGATGAATCGCTTGATACTGTCAGGTTTGATCCCGAGCTCGTCGAAACACTGATATCGAGCGCACCGGCAACATTCACACTAAAGGCGCGTAATCCCGCCCGCTCGGTCGAAATGGGTGGCTCAAACATCAATTTCGCCACTGTAGGCGGCCCGTCATTCATCTCGGATCTCGACCAAGGCCGACGAAGCGGCACCATTGAAGACCTGCGGAACTTCTTCCGCATCGCGCATCAGCTTGAGATCTTTCACCTCGTCGGTGCCAATTCATTTGAGCCGCAGGACCTGCCGGCGGATACCCGGCATCTTGACAAGTACCTGGCAGCCATAAGCTGCCACGACAGAATCTGGCTTGCCAGCATGCTGGGCGGTTATCGCGCCGCGGACGCGCTTGAAATGCAGGCGATTGTTCACGGCATTGATCTGAATACCGTACCTTCGGACGTGCTGTGCATGGGAAACATCAACATTAACTCTCCGCGACAGGTGGATGAGTCCATGTCGGATGCGCTGATTGAGTACTCAGCCATGAACCAGGCGGTGCTGGTTACGCCATTTACCCTGCTCGGCGCGATGGCACCGACCACCATGGCCGGCGCACTGGTACAGCAAAATGCAGAAGCACTGGCCTGCATCGTCCTCACGCAGGCGGTGCGCAAAGGCGCGCCGGTTGTCTATGGCAGTTTTTCAAGCAACGTGGACATGAAAACCGGCGCACCGGCATTTGGAACCCCGGAGTATGTCCGAACGACGCTTGCCAGCGGCCAACTGGCCCGGCGTTATTCACTGCCAATTCGCGCCAGCGGCTCAAACGCATCCAACGCGCCGGATGCGCAGGCAAGCTACGAAACGTGCATGTCTGTGTGGGCTGCGGTCATGGGACACACCAACCTCTTGCTGCATGGCGGCGGCTGGCTGGAGGGCGGTCTGGTCGCGTCTTTCGAAAAACTCATTATTGATGCAGAAATTCTTCAGCTCATAGCGGAGTCGCTCAAACCCATTCCCGTCAATCAGGACACGCTGGCTGTTGAGGCCATTGCCGAGGTCCAGCCCGGCGGGCATTTCTTTGGTTCTGCACACACCATGGAAAGATATCAGGACGTGTTCTATGCACCACTTTTGTCAGACTGGAGAAACTACGAGACCTGGCGCGATGATGGTGCTGAGCACGCCTATCAGCGTGCCAACCGCGTGTGGAAAACGCTGCTGGATGAGTACCAGGCGCCACTTGTGGATGCGGACATCCTGGCAGCGCTCAATGACTACGTTGAGTACCGTAAAGCAGAAATTTCAAGTGGTCGCGCAGATGCGATTCTTCGCGCGCGGATGTGAACGTACTGATTGCCTCAGGCATCTTCATCCCGTTGCAAATCGGGTGTTTCAGAAGCGCCTCGCGAGCCGGCAAGCCGCAACCAGTTTTTAAACAGAATTTTGCCGTGCTCGTGCCAGATGTTCCTGAGCGAAGGCAGTATTTCCGTCTCGGGCAGCTCAGGTAAATCACCTTTGCGCGCCATTGCATCCAATAGTTGGCTGCGAAATCGCTCAAGTCTGAGCCTGGCGGTTTCGGCAAGATAATTGACAGGAATTTCAGGATACTCCGTTCGCTCCCCGCGCACAAACAGATTAACTTCCCGTTTGTACTCCTTTAGCAGACTCACTTCGTCGTACTCGGGATGCCCCTGCAAAAAGACCCACTTTAGGTCATCGCTCGTGACCGCAGAGTGAAAATCCGCGTCCGGACTGGCTGCCAGAATTTGAATGCCATGCGGTTCGAGTTGCCGAGCGGTCATCTCGAATACATGCGACCGCGGCTCTTCAAACCGACGCGGCATGCCGGCCATCAGCGGATGGTGATCTGCAATCACCTGGTGCGAATAGACCCCCCAGCGTTTATCTGGGCTGCAGCGAGTGCGCTCTATACCATAGAAAATCTTCAAAATAGCATGTGAAGCCAGACAGGAACAAAACATCGTCGGGACATGTTCGTTTGCCCAGTGGGCAACCTCCACGAAATACGGCCAGAATCCTTCCGCGGTAATCTCGGCATTACCCGGATTGGCACCGGTCAATACCAGGCCGTCCAAATTGTATTGCCGGACCGCTTCAAAGGCATCATAAACATCCGCCACGTAGTCAAGCACATCTCGTGCCCTTGGCAACCCGTTAATGGTAAATGGATAGACATACACAGACGAGTGCTGCGCAGCACCGCCAATCAATCTCAAAAACTGCCTTTCAGTCGCTTTCAGTGCACGGTCGGGCATCATATTCAAAAAACCGATATGAACCTCCTTAAGTCCGCGTGTGCGGGCTTTTTCGGGTGTATCGATTTCAATACCCTCGGCCTGGAGTCGGTCCCAGGCACAAAGAGGTCGGTGACGGACCAGCGCCATTCGTCTAAACCTGCTGATTCAGTTAAATCGCTTCAATTGTCCAATGCGTCACAGACGAGATCAATGAAGTCTTTTTCGTCGCGCACCTGATCGACTTGCGTCGCTGATATCCGGTAGCCGTACTTGGCTGCGATCCGCTCGTATTTCGGTCGGCGCGAGTCGACCAGATAAGGGAATATCCAGCGTACAAATTCGTTCGGATCGATCTCGACAGCACTCTTGAGTTGTTTTTCCTCCACGTAATCGGCCAGTTTCGCATCGAGGAACGCTTCAACATAATAGAGCGGCTTGGGATGCCTGATCTGGCGTTCGATGATTCCCAACTCAAGCTCCTGGCTGACATCGATAAATAGAACCACTGACTGGCGGGCAAGCTCTTCAAGTACCCGCTCTTCACCCAACTCGCATAAACTGCCGCTTGAATCAATAACAAAATGATTGTAACCATAGATAGATTTGGCTTTGTGTATGAACTCGCCGACATCGTACATGGCATGAATTTCAGCCTCCCGATGCAGTGCCTGGCGACGCTTGAATTCTGCGAGCGGCAGACCACCCTTTTTTTCGTCACCCAGCTTGCCAACGAACTTTGACAGCAAATCAAGGTTGTCAAACGTCATTGAACTTGCAATACGAATAGAATCGCTGCGCAGCAAGGCACGCAGAAAAGGAACCTGCATCGCCTTTTCCTTGATATTGTCGATGATCGGCTCATCCAGGTAGCGAGTGCCAATTCGATAATCAACCGAATAGTGATACCAGTCACTTGAGGGCAGTTTGCGTGCCAATGTCGTCTTACCGCAGCCCGACATACCCATCAGGGTTACGACTCTGCGCTCAGCGTCTCTAAATTGCTTACCTGTCAGTCTCATACAAAGTTACCAGAACAACATCTTTTGTTTCATCATCAGGTCGTTCGACACCGAAACAGTCAACCGGTTTTAATTGCTGCGGGCCAAATGCCTGGTCAATCAATGCTCAGCAGCGCATTGAGCCGGTCTTGTGCATCGAGTCGCGACAGGTCATCAAATCCACCCACGTGCACGTCCTCAACAAAAATCTGCGGAACAGTGTATCGACCGCCACTTCGCGCCACCATCTCCCGCTTGCGTTCGGCGTCATACATCACATCATATTCCTTAAAGGACAGGCCGTTTTGTGCCAGCAGACGCTTGGCAGCATGGCAGTATCCACAAAACGGGCTGGAATAGATTTCGATTTTTTCCATCGCTTCGCTAGCTGATCCCAGTGTGTCCGAAACCACCTGCGGCACGCTCCGTCGGCTCAAATTCTTCAACCTCCACAAGGTGAGGCCGAATGACCGGTACAAAAATCATTTGTGCGATCCGGTCACCGGGATTGATGACAAACTTTGTTTGACCCCGATTCCAGCAAGACACGAACACCTGCCCCTGGTAGTCGGAATCGATCAGGCCTACCAGGTTACCAAGCACAATGCCATGTTTGTGAGCCAGCCCGGACCTTGGCAGCAGCATCGCGGCGACTTCCGGATCGCGAATATCTATCGCTATACCAGTCGGTATCAGCTCACAGTCAGCCGGACGCAACGTCAGTTCAGCATCAATGCACGCTCTTAAATCCAGCCCGGCAGCGCCTTCGGTCGAATACTCCGGCAGCGGTATTGAATGCCCGATCCTGCTATCGAGTATTTTGTAGCGTACTTTGCGCATGGAACCGCACCGAGATTTCTTCAATCAGTTGTTCTGCAATTGTAGACTTCAGTGCCGGGCCGATTCGGGTCACCCCACTTCGGTCAATCAGTTCCAGCACATTGCTGTCAGATCCAATCGCACCAAAATCACCACCGACAAAATTCGCTGCAATCAGGTCAGCGCGCTTTGCCAGCAGTTTCTTGCGGCCTTCGGAAACAAGATTGTCTGTTTCTGCTGCAAAGCCAACAGAAAAAATTCCAGGTTTTTGTTTCTTCACCTCGGCCAGTATGTCCGGGTTTTTGATAAACTCCATGTGCAACACATCGTCATTTTGTTTCTTCAGCTTGCGCTTCGAGACGCTTGACGGTCGATAATCCGCAACCGCAGCAACAGAAACAAAAAGGTCCTGCCCATCGATCTCATCCATGACTGTATGGAGCATATCCCGCGCACTGGTAACCTGCCGAAACTTGCGCACTGAGGCTGGCAGCGGTTCGGATGCAGGACCGCTGACGAGCGTAACATCTGCACCAGCGCGAACTGCAGCATCGGCAATTGCATAACCCATTTTTCCTGAACTTCGATTGGTAATCCCGCGCACCGGATCAATCGCTTCCCAAGTGGAACCCGCGGTTACCAGCAAGCGAACGCCACTCAATAGCGATGTACCAAACATGTCGTTCAGTTGCTCTACAAGGTCTTCAGGCTGCAGCATGCGGCCCGGACCCACTTCACCACAAGCCTGATCTCCCTCACCGGGACCTGAAATCGCTACACCTCGGGTAATCAGCCGCGCGACATTGTCCTGGGTCGCGGGGCTCGCCCACATCACCCGGTTCATCGCCGGTGCGATAGCAATCGGTGCTTCAGTTGCCAGGCACAGTGTGGTGAGCAGATCGTCGGCCAGCCCGTTTGCAAGACGCGCGATGAATCCGGCGGTCGCGGGCGCTACCATCACTGCGTCCGCCCAGCGGGCCAGTTCAATGTGACTCATGCCCGCCTCTGCTGCTTCATCAAACGTCTCAGTTCGCACCGGGTTGCCACTCAGCGCCTGCAGGGTAAGGCTCGAGATAAATGCCTCAGCGTTGGCAGTCATTACCACGCGCACGTCAACCCCGGCATCGCGCAGCCGACGAACCAGCTCGGCTGTACGATAAGCCGCGATGCCGCCGGTCACGCCGATCAGTATCCGCTTGCCATTTAACTGGTTGGTTTGCATTTATTTACCTGATTTAGGGAAAACTGACTTTGATTTATACAGGTCAATAGTATAGAATGTGCGCCTTTGTTCACAAATATCAATATTCAGGTTCTGGAAACGATGCCTAGAATTTGTCAAGTTACTGGAAAAAAGACCGTCAGCGGAAACAACGTTTCACATGCGCATAACAAAACCAAGCGCCGCTACCGACCTAATCTGCACTATCGAAAGTTCTGGGTTGAGAGTGAAAATCGCTGGGTAAAGTTGCGCGTTTCCCGCAAAGCGATTCGCACCATTGACAAGAATGGAATTGACAGTGTATTGGCTGATTTGCGCGCGGAAGGCGCCAAAGTTTGAGTTCTTAAATGCACGGAGACTGACTGATGCGTGAAAAAATCAAATTGGAATCAACGGCCGGAACCGGGCACTTCTATACCACTTCCAAAAACAGGCGCAACACGGAAAAAAAGATTGAGTTGCGAAAGTATGACCCGGTTGCCGGGAAGCACGTTATTTACAAGGAAACAAAACTGAAGTAGACCGGCCTGCTTATACTTCAGACAAGTCCGTCGCCTGTCAGTTGACGGCACTGCTTTTCAATCGAATGGAAAATTGCATCAGGGCATCAATCCCTGAGTCCTCCGCGCGCTGACACCACTCATCGAGTGCCTGGCGCATATGCTCGTAAGAGTTCGATGAGCGCATGGAAATTTGATCAAGCGACTCTTTCATCGCATAGACCGTCGCAAGTCGATTGTTCGTCTCCAGGAACTTCCCGAGCTGCTCCTTGTTGAATTCACTGAGCTTGGTACGGTCGGAAACCAAATGCCGTTTGGCTCGCTTGATCAGCCGCCGGGTTTCGCCGCTGGCTAACCGCATCTCTTCGCGGCAAACACCTTTCATGACTTCCCGGGCATAGTTCGACATGACCTGAAAGCGGTTGGATACAAACACCTTGACCGTTTCAAAATCGCAATGCTGCTTGTCGCAGCTGTACGTAATCACCGGAATCCGCCGCTGAATTTTGAGCAATTTCAACTTGCCAAGCAACAGCACATACCACCAGCCGAGATCAATTTCCCAGCGACGCGAGGAAAACTGTGCCGAACCCGCATAGGCGTGGTGATTGTTGTGCAGCTCTTCACCGGCAATAATGATTCCCCAGGGCACAATGTTGCGACTGGCATCAGGCAGATTAAAGTTTCTGTAGCCCAGGTAATGCCCGACTCCATTGATCACACCGGCCGCCCAGAATGGAATCCAGAGCATCTGAACGATCCAGATTGACAAGCCGACAGCAACGCCGAAAACGGCCACATTCACAGCCAGCAGAAGAAAAAGCCCGACATTCGGATGCCTGGCATAAACCCTTCTTTCCAGCCAGTCATCGGGCGTTCCTCGGCCATACTGGTCAAGAATACCCGGTAGCCTGGCTGCCCGTCTATAGAGAAACAGACCGCCCCACAAAACCCTGTGAATTCCAACTTGCTGCGGGCTGTGAGGATCCTCCTCACCCTCCACCGTGGCGTGATGTTTGCGATGAACAGCCACCCACTCCCTGGTGACAATCCCGGTCGTCAGCCACAGCCAAACGCGAAAAAAGTGACTCAGCGCCGGGTGCAGCTCAACAGCACCGTGTGCTTGATGACGGTGCAGGAAAATTGTGACGGAAATGATCGTTATATGAGTGAGGAACAACGTGACCAGCACGTAGCCCCACCATGGCAACTGAATCAGGGAAAAATCCAAGTGAAAAAATGGCCGGTGTCGGGTCTACCGCTCGCGATAGACAATCCGGCCTTTGGTCAGGTCGTACGGAGTCAATTGAACAATGACTCGGTCGCCGCGTAAAATTCGAATGTAGTTTTTGCGCATTTTGCCGGAAATATGCGCAGTAACGATGTGGTCGTTATCCAGTTTCACCCGAAAATTTGTATTCGGCAGTGTGTCAAGCACAGTGCCGTTCATTTCTATTTGATCTTCTTTTGCCACAGTATCGATTTCACCTCCTGAACAGTTAGAGCAATTGAACTAAGTATACGCCAAATCTGCTGTTATTCTCAATTGCTTGTCGCGTCAGATGCTCAACAGCCAATGGACGGGCTGTGTGACACGCCGGGCTCTTTGTGGCATGGCCATAAGTTCTTAAACCAAGTACGCTTGATGACGCTGATGCGAGGTATCATGGTAGGTGTTTTTGGACGTCGAACGGCTGGTTCGGATATTGCAAATAAACGGCTGTGGCTGGTTGTATATCGAGTTTCAAGGGTAACATACCCAGTGCGAGTGACCAGCGATTGATGAATCCTTGATAAATCCATTCTACTGGCAAAAAGGCTGACCGGACCTTAAGGTGACAATGGCAAGAATACCGCGTGCGAACACTGCAAGCAGACGGAACACACAGGATACGCTCACAAAGAGTTTTCAGCCGTGCCTGCCTTGATTGCAGGTTCGTGACACCATGCTTTGGGTAAAAACCTTTCACATTGTGTTTGTTGTGACGTGGTTTGCGGGACTTTTTTACCTGCCGCGGCTTTTCGTCTACCACGCGCAGGCCGACGATGAGATCAGCATCGAACGTTTCAAGGTGATG
>JAJDZL010000159.1 GCA_022824665.1 Gammaproteobacteria bacterium
GGCTCACACAGCTCACCTTTGCGCAAAAAGTGTATTTGTGCAACTCGGGAACCGAGGCGAACGAAGCGGCAATCAAGATTGCACGCCGCTACGGCTTTGATCAAAGCGATGGGTCAAAACACATTATTCTGACCTTTCAGGGCTCCTTTCACGGCCGCACTCTGGCTGCGGTTACCGCCACCGCACAGCCCAAGTACCACGAGGGTTTCGGTCCGCTGCCAGGCGGCTTTCGGTACTGTGAATTCAATGACATTGACCACCTCGAAGCGCAGTTTAGCGATGAGGTCTGTGCAGTGCTCATCGAACCGATTCAGGGGGAGGGCGGTGTGCGGCCGTTTTCCAGCCGCTTTATGCAACGCCTGTATCAGCTTTGCCAGGCGAACGATGCGCTGCTGATTGCCGATGAGATTCAGTGTGGGATGGGGCGCACGGGCCGCTTGTTCGCCTACCAGTGGGCGCCCGGCGTGGTGCCGGATATTGTAACGGTCGCCAAAGCCTTCGGTGCCGGGCTGCCAATTGGGGCTGCGCTGCTTGGCGACAAAACGGCTCAAACGCTGCGCCTCGGCAGTCACGGCTCAACGTTCGGCGGCAACCCGATCTGTTGTGCAGTTGCCAATGCGGTGCTCGAGCAGCTGACTGAAACGGACTTGCTCGCCGAGATTTCGCGCAAAGCAAAGCTGCTGCATGCCGGTCTTGAACGAATCAATCAGCACCTGCAGGCGTTTCGCGAGATTCGCGCCTGCGGACTGATGGTCGGCGCTGAGTTAACCGGACACTACGCCGGTCGGGCCGAGCAGGTCGTGCTCAGGTGTCTCGAAGAAAAATTACTCGTACTCAAGGCCGGTGGCAACAATGTCATCCGCCTGCTGCCGGCCTATACGATCAGTGATACTGAAATTGCGCAGGGCCTCGCGCTGTTTGAGCGTGCGCTCAAGCGCATTTAGCGACCTCATGGCCGCCTTGATTTGATGTGCCGGTTTGATTAAACGAGCGAATCGAGCGCGCGGCAGTCCTCGCTTTGCCAGCCAACGCTAATCTTCTGGCCATACTCCAGGTTGACATGCCCGCTGGCGTTCGGAATCTTGATAATGAAGTCATTGTGTCCGCAAAGGCTGACGCGGGTTCGAACATGATCGCCCAAGTATATGACCTCCTCCACGCTGGCTTCAACCATGTTGGCGCAGCTGCCTGACTCCGGGTTAACCGTGACCCGCTCCGGGCGCAATGACAAAGTTGTCTGAGACCCGACGCCATCCACATTGACCGCTTTGGCTGTGACCTGTTCGCCGTTCGGAGTTTCAACCTCGCATGAGCCATTTTTGAGGCCCGTTACTTTGCCATGCAGCACGTTGTTCTCGCCGATGAACTGGGCGACAAAGGAGTTGTCAGGCTCTTCATAGAGTACGCCCGGTGCAGCCAACTGCTGAATAATGCCGTCATTGAATACCGCAATGCGGTTCGACATGGTTAGCGCTTCGCCCTGATCATGGGTGACATAAATGACCGTCACGTTGAGATTTTCGTGAATATGCTTGATTTCGTACTGCATCTGCTCCCTGAGCTGCTTATCCAGTGCGCCGAGCGGTTCGTCCATGAGAACCAGTTTGGGCTGAAAGACCAGCGCGCGCGCGACCGCAACGCGCTGCTGTTGGCCGCCGGACAGCTGGCCGGGCAGCCGGCTGCCGAATTCTCCGAGCTGCACCATGCCGAGGGCCTGTTCGACGCGTTGGTCAACTTCGCTTGCAGGTAGTTTTCTGACACGCAACGGGAAGGCAAGATTCTCACTGACCGTCATGTGCGGGAACAGCGCATAGTTTTGAAACACCATGCCGATTTCGCGCTTGTGCGGTGAGACATTGTTAATGGGCGCGCCATCCAGGAATATTTCACCGTGTGTCGCAGTCTCAAAGCCGGCCAGCATCATCAGGCAGGTTGTTTTGCCGGAACCGGACGGTCCAAGAAGGGTGACAAACTCACCTTGTTCAACTGAAAGATTCAGGTTCTTTACAACCAATGATTCGCCATCGTAGCTCTTTTGTACGTCAGCAAACTGAACATATGAATTATTTCTTTCCATGGGTCAGATTTTTCCTAGGTTAGATTCGATTTTTCTGCAAGTATAGGTGATTTGACAAGGGTCAAAGAAAAAATCTTTGCACCACTTCGTTACCGCCCTCCCAAATCATGGTTACCGCGACAAACAAAATAATAATAATGCCAACATAGGCAATCCATTTGTGTTTGTTGAGTAAATTGGCAATCATCGTCGCGGCGACCAGCATCAGCACCACAGACAGCAGCAATCCAAACACCAGAATAAGCAGATGATCGCGGGCCACGCCTGCCACAGCCAGCACATTGTCAAGCGACATCGACACGTCGGCAGCCAGAATTTGAAACAGTGCCTGGGTAAAGGTCAGATTCTGACCTTTTTGGCCGGCAGAGTGCGACTCGGCACTATGTGCGTTCGCACGGCGCATGTCGACCCACAGCCGCCAGCACACCCAAAGCAGCAGTGCGCCACCGACCAGCAGCAGGCCGGGAATCTTTAACAGTTGCACGGTTGCCACTGCAAAAATGATCCGCAGTACGACCGCCAGCGCAATACCCAGCGCAATGACCTTTTTGCGCTGCTCCAGTGGTAGCCCGGCAGCGACCAATCCAACCGCGATTGCGTTATCACCGGCAAACAGCAAATCAATCAGAATGACTTGTACGAGCGCGCTGAACTCGTCCATTTAGAGGCGTCCTCCAGGGGGGGGGTAATTGGGTGATGTAAACGGGTAAGTATATCGTATGAAGTATACCTCGTTGGGCACCGCGTGCGCTGTTTCGCTGTTTACCAGGGCTGTGTCAAAACCCGAGTCTGCTGCAGCTCATAGCGCCAGTGCGGGGGTATTTTTTAACGCATCCGTGTCCATCGCCCGCAATTAGAAGTCGACCTCCTTGAGCAAAATGCCACCGGTCTTTACGCAGCACTTGTATTCGGTCCAGTAGTTCCACAGGTAGCGCCCATCGGCAGCAATATCCCCGTGCGTCCAGTCACGCTGGCTGCCGAAGGTTGTGCACTGGCGGCTGTGGTGTGGCGTCAGCATCTGCCACCGGTCGGTTTTTTCGTGTGCGGCACTACGCCACTGCTGCCAGGTCTGCTGCACACATCTGCCGGCCTCGTTAAGGCGCGGCAGCTCCTCCCAGCGCCCGCCGCTTTGTTTGCACGCGTCTCGCTCGGGAGCATTGGGGTCGCCGCGCGTGACCGCAAACTGTGTACCCGTCGCAAGGCGGTTCACCGAGTGCCCCTGGCTATCTCCCAGCACGATGTCAATCGCTCTTTGACTGACCACCGCGGCGGCTTTACCGGCATGGGCCTGTACCACAAACCCGACCCGCGGGTACACTGAGCCCCAGGTGAATGCCGGCCACTGACCGATTTCCCGAACGCCCGGCGTCAGCGCTTCCACTTGGTTGTCGGGCACTTTGGCACCGCGCCACGCGAGCGCATCAAGCAGCGAAACATAGTATGGAAACATTGGCCTCGCGGTGCTGCGACACAGGAACCGTCCGCTACCCGGCAAGTTGGCGGCCGGCCCGCCAATGACATCGACTTCGTTGAATTGAAGCGCATCGGATAGCAAGCGGGCGGTGCCGAGCCCGCTTCGTGTGCCGCCTGAAAATCTGCGTGCAAGCGCGCTGGAGTCGTCAATCAGGCCAGCTGTTCCGGCGGGCCAGGGCGAGTCTGCGGTCAGTGGATACGCCGCCACCACAAAGTCAGGCAGCCGGTGTGAAATTTTCGGCGTTGTTACAATCCGGCAGCCGAATATCGAACACTTTAACCAGATGCAAATCCCCGAGACTTTCCACGCCAGGCACTCGGCGCTATAGGATCGCGCGATGACCTCCTGAGTCGACAGAATCTCCGTGCGGCTGTCGCTCGGCCAGACCGACAGCAAAAAGCATGCCGCGCTGATCACAAGCCTTACCACGATGAGGAACGCCACCGGGTGATGATTGCATCGATGTCAAGCAGCCCGTAAACCACAACGGAATCATTGATGACCGCGGCCGGCAGCCGGACAATTCCGAAGCGCTCGAGCAGGGCGTAGATTTCGATCTCGGTTTTGAGCGCGGCCTGAATTTTCGGCCAGTGGCGCGCAAGCTTGTCTTGCGCCTGCTGCAACGCGATCGATGGCTGTGGCGACAGCTGCGCGCTGAGTGCCTGCGCGGTTTTGCCGAGTGAGCCTGCGTTGTAGGTCCGCACGTCTATCGTGGCATGCTGAGTCGGTGAATATTCACGGTCTGTAAATATTCGTATGCGCTCGGGGTCATCCGTTGCCCAGCTACAGTTTGCAACATATCCAAGCAAAAACAGTATCATACGAACTGAACATCGAACATGCATCAGTTCGTATCTCCGATTCTTTGCAGCCTGATGGACTCCGAGATGATGTATGCGGCTTCAATTTCAGAGATGTTTCTGTCCTTCATAAGCTTCGCGCGCGCGGCTTTTTCACTTTTTTCGGTTTGACTCAAGGCCAGTGCCAGTGCCGGCGGTACATTGCGAAACAGTGTGACAAGGCGCGCGGATATCAGTGTGCCTTCGGTGTACTGGCCAGGCGACTTGCGCGCCTGGGTCAACAGCTTGCGCTGTGGATTGGTCAGAGATTTGAAACGTTCAATTTGGGCGATTTCATCTTCGTCCATCGACAGGCAGTACCACCATTCGGGCTGATTGAGCAGTTCTTTGGCATTGTCTGGAAACTGCCGTATGTTCTGCGTGGCGATCCATAACCAGGCGCCGAAGGTTCGCCACATCGCGCAAATTCGGTTGATGTATGGTGAAATGAGTGGGTTTTGCAACAGTACGTGAGCCTCGTCAATGACCACGATGGTCTGTCTGGCGCGGTACTGGTTGTGTTCAATTCGATTGTTGATCGAGGCAAAAAGCCCTGTCAGTGCAACTGCAAGCCGGTCTTCATATCCGCGTCTGGCCAGAAGATCAAGTTCAACGACAGTAACATCGCTATCCGGCCACAGGTCTCCTTCGCTGTCGAATAGCCGGCCATTGAGCCCGGTGCAGAAAATATTGCAGGCACCCGCCATCTGTGCAGCACGCTGACGCTGACGTTTGGAAAGCCGATGCTGGCCGGTCTCACCACTTGAAGATGCGTGGTACAGGGCATCAACCAAATCCGAGGTCAGGGTTTGCTGCCGTCCGGCCCGTTTTGACCGCGCAGCGGCCTCAAGCAGTGCGCTTCTGATGAGATCAAGATCATCGCGCCGCAGTTTCTTTTCCTCATTGGGCTGGCCGCCGGTTATCATCAGTCGTGCCTGAATTTCCATTTCGCCAAGCAGGTCCCGATAGTTTCCGGCAGGCTCGCCTTGTTCCCGCTGGTCCTGATTAAGCAGATCTTGCGCGTGCCTGAACGGTGGAACCGCCGAGTTGCGCTGACCGTCGACTCTAAAGTGGTGTACACTCAGACCGTGCCGCTTGCAGTGTTCGGCTAGCAGGCCAAACGTGGGGAGTGCCGATATCAGCACCACCCTTGGCCGATGGACTGCCAGGGCTTGCAGCAGCAGGTATACCACAAATGCAGTCTTGCCCGAGCCGGTCGGTCCCAATACCAGTGAATGAGCATTTTTTTCCCGATCAGCCGGGTTAAGCGGATCAAACATCAACGTCTCAGCACCGCGATTGAACAGGACGCAGCCCGGGTAGCCACTGCCTCTTGAGCGCCCGAAAACAGGCACTACTTTGGCAATGTGGCTCGAGTACCACAGCCTGGCGCGGCGCGTGTAGGGTCGATTGTCCTGATCCGGATCAAAGCCGAAGGGCAGGGCTCGCACATAGCTGTCGAGAGCAATCGGATCGTAACGCGGTGCGATAGGGCGCAGCCGATGAATCGACAGCAGGCCCATCGTCTGTTCTGTACGTCGGTTGAGTTCAGCCAGGTTTGCACCAAAAACAAATGCGCCTGCAAATACCCGGTAAATGGGATTTCCCTTGACAATTTCCCCCAGCGCGTGATCAGCAAGGTTTCTTCGCTCTATCGCAGCCGGATCGTCACCGACTGAGTTTTCCTTAACCCTGGCAATTTTCTCTTCAATTTGGTTCTGGGGAGTGTAGGTGACGCTCATCGACCAAATGACTCCCTCGGGCATTTGGTCCCAAAGCGTGGCAACCGCCTCACCAAATTGACGTTCGACCGTCAGATGCCCGTTTTCGGGCTCACCGGTCAGCTCATCAATCGTAATAAATCGACTCGGTTGCCCCCGAAACCACCAAATACCCGGTTTTTTCCAACTCCAGGGTGCGGCACCATGTAATGCAGCCCGACTGATATCCGCCCCCGCAGAGCCCGAATACAGAGCCATTGCTCGTGATGACCGATCCTGTGGCCATGGATGAGAATCGAGTAGCTCGAATGTGCTCTGACAACCGGTATGAGAATCCGGCACAGGTACAAACCAGTGCGTCAGCCACTCGTACAATTCCTTGGCACCCGTCGGCACTAGCATGACTTCCGCCTCAGCCAATGAGCGCTGTAGCTGCGTGCAAAGATGTTCTGTTTCGTGGTCAGCCGTCGCGCGTTGGTTGATCACCTTTTTCCAGATGCACAAACGTATCCGGCGCTCTTTACCGCGCCAGTGCATGGCAGGCGAACCGAGCTTGGGATACAGACCACCCGGGCGCGTCAGGTCTTCGAAGTGCTCCTCCATAGTGCGCAGCCAGTGCCGGGTGTAACGGGTTTGCAGCAAGGATTTCGGGGTGTTCTTTTCCATCTGTCTGGCAATGGTGCGGGTCAGACCTTCACTATTGTCCTGGATGAACCATTGCACGATCCATGGTTCAAACGCGTGTTCCGGAAAACTGCGTGCGATTGCCTGGTGTACTTGTTCTTGCATGCGAATCATCGTGTCCTGGTTTCTTGCTTCGGTCGTGCTGCACACCACATCAAACATTCGACCGATACTGGTCAAATCCTGCAGCGCGATGTTGCCGCCGCCAAGGTCAATGCGCGGTGCCAGCAAATCAGCGAAAGAGCGCGTGTTTCTCACGATCTTTCGATATTTCGGATCCGGATGCACTTGTGGTTCCAGATATTCTTCGATGGTAAGCGGCGTGCATCCGGTACCATCCCATTCGACGCGCGGCAGCTCAATCGGCGCGGGTTTGACTGCGGCGCCCCGCCGCGGTTTACCGCTACCGCGGACCGCCCAAAATTTCAAATTCGAAATCATTGCATCAACAGTTCCCCCGGCAATGCGTATTCAACTTTTTCATACATCTGAAACACTGTTGAATATCCCGGCACCGGATTACCTTCAAGCGACAGGTGGGGGAATACATAAAGAATGATTGTGGGGTTTGGCAGACGCGGAAAGTGAACAGAAAGTTCATTGTTGACCTGCCGTGTGTAACCCCAAAGTTCGGTATCGCTTGCAGGGGCAGGTGCAGGCTGTTGGAAAATCGGATTCGTATTTGCCTGATGCTGGTTGTAAATCTGTTCGATGGTATTTGCATTACCCGGAATGGGCGAATGCCCTTTGAAAGCGCCTGAGCAGGACACCAAGGAAAGGGCAGCACTAATCAGTCCCACCCGGATAAGTGTGGACATACGAATTTCCTCCATCAAAGTTTTGAACTTTACGCGCACGATCGTCTCGATCTATTTGAATTGACTCCTCAATATGAATGGCCAGTGTCTGGCCTGCAGGAACATAGATCGCGTCGAATGAATTTAGCTGGCGATCATTCAACCACTCGGCAACTGTTGACAGCGATTCTTTGGTCGCGTAGCCGGCAACGAAGTCGTCAATATTACCGACGACCGAAGTTGAGGTTTCCGTTGAGCCGGGCTGCGTGGTGGTTTCGGTCTGTGCATTGGCGATTGCTTCAGCGGCAGCCTTGCCTGTATTAATGAGCGTCGCTTGCGTCAGGTACTGCAGCGCATTGGATTTCAGCTCGCCTGCAATACAGGGATTGCCAAATTGATCTGATATCCAGCCAAGGCCGGTAAATGACGTCTCCGGGCTCGATTGTCTGCGGGCAGTTTGAATGGTGCCATCCCGAAAGATAAATGTGGCAGTATCGATATTGCCCGAGACACAGGACAGGGACAGGTCGCCGCGCGCAGTTCCTGCCAGCAGCATTCCGGCCAACTGTGGAATACGATGGCCATTGGATGCCAGATTCTCCGCGCCAACGATTACTTTAAATCGCCACGGGTCCTGCAGTTGACCGCGTACCGGTATTCGCCCCACCAGTGCTGTCAGTGCGGTCGCGTTCAGCAAGGTTGTTGTGGCTGGAATAGTAATGTGGGGGTCCCCGCGAGAATCGAACGCGGGCAGCGATGACTGTTCTTCAAACCGGGCGAGGTCTGAATCAGTAAGGGTATTGTTCAACGCTGCGTATGCCGTTGATGTCGCCTCGCCATCCACTGATGAGACCCAGATGAGGTGAGTGTGCTGCCGGTGTTCGCCGGATTCTCCCGGGGTGTCCCAGCGCTGTTCTTCCAGGATATTCATTCGGGACTCAAGTATGGCCATCGAATCGGCCACCTGTTCTAGTGAATCTCGTCCATCGGAGATATCGATTACATCCAGCATGCTGTTCAGTTCACCCACGATTTCGTCCTTAAGACGCTGTCTTTCTGCCTGATCGATGATTTTTTGATTCTCTAATGCCTGCTCAATGTTGGTAATCTTGGTCGCAACTGCCCGCACCTCTTCTGCTGCATTGTCACGGTCTGACATTTGTGTATCGGATGTGCTGTCTGCCGACCGGGTCGGTTCTGAACGATTCAGCGAACTGTCCTGGTTGGTTACTGTCCACAGCACAGCCGCGCTCAACAGCACAGTGCCAAACCAAATTACAGGTTGAATTCTGATCGCTCTCAGCCTTAACGAACAATGACGTCAAACGGGTAGTCAGAAATAAGCACCAGGACAGTGCTGTCGCCTGGTTGACCGCTGGCGCGCAACTTGGAATGAACAAATGCTGCGCTTCGCCAGGTTCCGTGCAGCTCTCTTGGGTCAAGAACGACCGGCTGCAACAAGGTGTTGGTGATTCTGACTGCGGTAACGAAATGCTGCGTTGTCTGCCAGCTTGCAATTGGTGCTGCTGAAACTGCACCGGCACATAAGGTCGGCATTCTCTTTGCGCATCGAAAAATGTTTTGTGACGATTGGTCAACCGGCAGACGCTGAATACCCGGCAAATCACGCAATAAACGCTTGGGAGCATAGAGCTGTTGAACGACCCACCGAGTCAGGGTGACATAACCGTAGTCAATTGCCGAAGAATGACGCGGCGCTTCAGGCGTCGCCCGTTCAGACCGGATGACGATGGGTTGACTAAAACTCTCCCCGTGCTGAGCTCTGATTTGTAGAACGAGCCTTCCCACCGGTTCTGCAATCAACACGACTCGTGTGGGCTGAATGTCCTCCTTGGCCAGCAGCCAAAGGTGGTTGCCAACAATCTGCACCGTTAGTTTTTGCCGAACCTCCGGGGGAATCCCAAGTCGCAATACGTCCGCATCCGGAAACGTAATTCGCTGCTCGAACCCAACTGATAAATCGATTTCCAATGGCACTTGGGGCCAGTAGTAAGATATTGCCGAATCCCCACCGTAGCTTATTTGTGAATATAGGCAAACAACGCAAATCGCGATTCGTTGATTCGTGAACATTCGCTTTTTCATGACTCATCAACAACGATTCGCTGCGGCAATTTCGGCATTAAGTCAAGTAGCAGACCCCAAGGGTTGAATTCCGGATCGATCGATTTGGAGACTACCCGCAGAAAATAACGGATCGTTACATTCTTTACCGAGACGCCGCCGATATCTTCTTTCAACTCGACATCTATCGTAACGTTCCAGTTGCCTGCCTCATCAAGGCTGACCGCATCGCGGAAATTAGCGTTATCCAGCGGCAAAAGAAATCGTGTGCGGCCCAATAACTCGGCGGCGCGTTTTTCGCTGTCATGTTTTAACCACGCTTTAAATTCAGGCGTGAGAAATTCAGTCAGACGTTCGAGGTTTTCGGGGTAGTCCTTGAAACAGTCATGGGGGCAGCGATTCAACTGCTGCCAGATGTATCCGGCAAAGTTGTAGACTTCCCAGGGGTTGATTGTGTTCAGCGAAATTTGACTGCCGTACCGCAAGTCCGGAGGAATGCTGATGCGCTGGACCCGGGTTGAGTGATGCCATCCCAACAGGGCGGCAATCAGGCATACAGCCAGCACCACAGAAATTGCTCTTAAGGTAACAATATGACTGTATAAATTTGCATCAGCATGCAAATAGCGTCTCATGATCTAGGACTCTCTGACTGTTGACCAATGCCCGGATTTGTAAACCAGGTGTTGGCATAGCAGTGGGTGAATTTCACAAAAAAACCAGCGCAGATGCCAGCCCTCAGGTTTGCCCAACTTGACGGTTTTCAGAACAGTTGCTATGGCCGCAACGAATATGAGCAATCCTGCGACAAACAAAGCAAAACCCACGAACAGGCCATGCAGACCATCAAGTACAGTAAAGCCGATCACCAAAGCGATCGGCAACCACCCGCATCCAACACAAAGTGAGATCGAATAGAGCTCGCTGGCACTGCAGCCTTTATAAAGACGGGTTTCGTAATCCAGCAGGGCGCACGGACTGGGCATGACTAGATGGAAAGCATGTCGCTGAGTCGTTCGGATCCCCACCAGGCTCCGAAAATTACAATAAGGATGACGAGCATGCCAGCGCCAAAATAAACGCTGAACCGGCCCCATTCTCCTTTTCTTCTTGCATCATTGACCTCGGCAATCAGTCCGCTCGAAAAGCCGATTAGAGCAAATACAACGATAATCGTCAGGCCGAGAAAGATGATGTACCGGATGCTCGCAACGACATAAGCGATCGGATCGTCGGAACTGAAGGTTTCGGTGCCTATTTTTGGTGGTTCAGGGAGAATATTTTGCGCTTCGCAAGTGAGGGCGATCAAGTAAATGACCACGCCCAGCAATACTGTCAGCAAGCGTGAGTTGATGTGCTTAGAGAAAATGTTTGAGTTATCCATATTAGAAAAAAGCGATTAATGTCAAAATGATCAGTACAACAAACAATGAGCGAAGACATTCGAATATCAGATCAATGAAATCAATCTGATGGCTGCGCAATTGTCCAAGTGAACAGTGCACCACCCAAATCCACCAGGCAATCGCCGTCGACGCCAGGCTGCTGGCGATGATGATGTTCAATACCTCGAAGTTGAATCCTGCGGAGAGGGCTAAAGTATTCATCGACTAGCGTCCGTAATTTCCTGCGATCGGATCGAGTGTTCTCGGTGTGTATACCGGTGTGCGGATATGGGCTTGAATGCCTTGCGAGATTGACAGAAAATCAGTCCGCAGCTGATAGTAATCGAACCTCAGGCGCGCGTCCGGATCAGCACTCGATTCAGCTTCCCTGACCAGTGCTTCCAACTCCTCAATCATTGTGACCAGCCTGATCAACACCTGAACTTCCGAAGAGTTGGTGCGAGTGACCAAAATCGGCTGCTGAACATAGTGAATGCTGTCCTGATTGGGCAAAGGTCCCGAGACCAGTTCGACGTTGGCGCTCTTGTGTGTCGTGCAGCCTGCCAAACCCACAACCGCGATCAGGACAAGGGCAACTTTTTTATAGCAATTCATAGTCAAGGTCCATATAGATCGTTCGTGAATGTTCACTGAAATGGGAATCGAGTATTCGATCGGGTGATTTTCGACAGGTGAATTGCACTGCATGACAAGTCTAGTTCGCGCGGTAAATTCCTGGTTTGACGTCGAGCATGCGTCCTTCGGCCTGTTTGATCGTGATCAT
Source organism: Gammaproteobacteria bacterium (assembly GCA_022824665.1). Taxonomy (GTDB): domain Bacteria; phylum Pseudomonadota; class Gammaproteobacteria; order Arenicellales; family JAJDZL01; genus JAJDZL01. The sequence continues at coordinate 11,847 of JAJDZL010000159.1, forward strand.
CCCCGAACGCAACTCCTGCAGCGGAATTTGATTAACAATTGCCCAGGCGCGCAAGTCTGTCCTGGCAAGTCTGTCCTGAACATAAATGACCAGGGAGCCACCGTTCGCAACGTGTTCGATGGACTGTGCCAGCTGTCTGCTACAGCTTGAATCACTGCATTCGGTGGATGTGATCAACAGTAATCGGTCATCTCGGTGAGATTTCAGCGATACCTGTGTTGCAAGGGTTTTCACTGCCTCCAAGTAAGCGCTTTCGAACTTCAGAATCGCTGAGTTCACTTCAATCTGCTGTCGGGCCAGGATTGTTGCGTAGTGATTTCTTTGTTCATCAGTGTGTGAAAAAATCCCCAACCATTCAATCGGAGTTAAATTGGGTGACAGCAATCCCTGGTACCGTAATTGCAGGTCCTTCACCTGAGAGAACTCGTCATGAGTCAGGCTCCAGGCGGCGGCAGTTTGAATTTCGGATTCTGTTAATTCAGAGTCAACACGATCGCTTACCTGAACGGAATCCTGTGTGTTTCCTGGTACGGCTACCACGAAAAAAAGCACGATCGCTTTCAATCTGAGTATGTATCTGAGGTTCATTTTGTGGCCGGAATTGCGTTGCTGGTCTTTGTTTAATCTGCGGCTTGGCATGGTCTCGATGCGTGCACGGAAAATCGTAGAACGGTTTGGGGACTACCCTGACACACGGAGCTGTACTTGTGTTCCTGACTCCGACTCAAAAACTGCCGAGCGGGCATCTGGATCGACACGGATCAGTAGCCAGCCGGCACGCGACGCGTGCGGTTCGATCATAGCCATTTTGCCAGCAAGTTCTATGACTGCATTCCACTTGTTGTTCCAGCGGTCTATGGCAATCAAACGAAAAGGTGGCTGCCGTGTTTTCTGTACAGCATCTGCCTGCCTGCGTTCAGCAAGAGTCGCCGAGAGCTCGGCGAGCGTAATTTCCATGTTCTCAAATCGTTGTTCAATCAGGTTCACCACCGACCGCTGATGTGCGATGGATGATTCAAGCTTTGGCAGTAATTCGTGGAACGGTTGCAGCCGGTCATCGAAGTACAACAGTGCATCGTTTTGTTGTTTCAGGCCCAAACTGATTTGTTCCATTTGGGCAATTAACGCTGGATCGTTTGTCGCGACCGGTGAGGCAGGTTCCAAAGCGTCTGGCGCCATTGCAGCAACCGACTCAGGTACGAGTGAACCGGATGGTAATAATTGCGGTTCCGGCTGGAGTAATTCGGAATCTACAAATTCTTCGATGGAAGTTGGAGCCACTTCGACTCGCGGTGTTTGCGCGTAAAAAAGCCATAGCGATCCAATGCCACTGCTAAGCGCTGCTGCAACCGCAATAAGTAGTACCGGTTTACGGAGGAGTTTCATCTATGCCTTACCAGTAAGGTCCGCTTTTGTCATTTTGTCGCCAGTAGCACACAACATCCTGACGATCTGAACAGGTGTTGGATTCATTTTTTCGTGAAACCAAAAAAAAATGCAAAAAAAACCGTAAATTCATCACAAGCAGTTTTTTGAGTGCCTCAAATATTGATTATTTTCGCGCTCATTCAGCGACCATCAAATGAAGTTCTAAATGAACACAATTGACTATATGAATGACAAACGCGGTTAGCCCGAGACCAACGCCAAAAGGCTTTTCCAACCTGTGCGGGTAGCAGATCAGCATGATCAGCGCACCACCAACCAGTAAATGGGGAAGAAACTGAATTCCGAGCCAGGCACCAAGAGCACCCAGGTATTTGGCATCTCCATAGCCAATGCCTGAATATCCTCGGCAGCAAATTTGCATTTTCCGCAATGATTGAACACACAAATATCCGATTAGTGCGCCAAGCAAGGATGAATGGAAAGTGACGAAAATATCAAATAAGGCGATCAACAGCCCACCGATTGCGAGGGGGATGGTAATGCAGTCTGGCAGACGGTTATTCCGATGATCTTCGGCAATGAGTAGCGCCACCGCCAGCGTGAACACCAAAAGCAGCAGTGCTTGCAAGACCATCACCCAAACTCAATCTGCATCCAATTGCCAATTTGTCAGCAACGGGCGCTCATCATTCGTTCTGTGCTTGAGAAAATTCAGGCAGTCAAGGGTCGGTTTGTGTCATTTTGAGAATTTGGCATTTGTTGTCATTTGGTGATGCGCTATCGGCATTTATTCACACCATGTTCACAATAGCCGTCGCAATTTCCATTGCTCACAAAACAGCAATTCTGGTACAGCGTCACAGTATGACTGTCGCACTTAAGGGTCGAAAGATTGCGCGTCTTGTAGCTAAATGTTTTTGAGTCATAGCTCCAACGACCGCAGAAATAACATGACCCTCCACAACTTGTTTGGCCTGGATTTGCCCTCAGCACTTCAGCCCGTGAAGGCGTGCATGATTCAGGGATTGTAGGTTGACGAGAAATCGACCGAATATCTGACGTATTCTTCATAATTCTTACACGATTGTTAGCGATAGCAGTGACATTACTGTCTACTGTTCCTGTCACTCTAACCAAATCAGATGCGTTTTCTGATATATCGCCGCGTTGACTATGAAGCGCCCTTATATTGGTTCAGATATTTTGTTCATTGTCACGGACTCGTACAGTCAATTGTGTCACGTCATTATCGATCCGTATTACGTCAGGGGCTTGGTTAAGGCGTTCAAATCCTGCACCGGAAACTCCGTTTGGCACATCAACTTTAAGTTGATCAAACTCAGCCGATGAGACTTGCAGCGTGTTTGCGTCGATTCGTCCTGCTACTTTCAGGTCACCGGTGGTTGTTTGAACTTCTACATCGCCAGGGCCCTGTACGACAAGACCGGAGGCGTTCATGTTAACTTGCATGCCGTTTTGGAAATTCACTCCGCCCGTCATTTCATTACCGCCGTCCAGCCGCAGGAAAGGTGCATCGCCTGCTGCTAATGCGCCAATTCTTGCTTGCAGCCGGGCCAGGTCGTCAACTGCATCCTGATCGTAGTTCGGGTTGTTTACATTAACAATGACTACAGCCGGGTCCGGCTCAGCAAATTCCAATTGAAAGAACTCCAGCACGCCGGCACCGGTTTCTTCAGAAGCTGTCCGGAATGCCGCGGCGGCGAGGTCTGGCCGGGAATCAGGCAATCCGTCGCCGTTCGAGTCCGCACCGCTTCGGAAAACGCCGAAATCTATTGTACCGAGCGTGCCTGCAGAAGAGATTTGCACATCGATTTCGAGGTCGCCAAACGTTGTTGGTGTGTTCGAATTTAATTGGGCATAGGGAACAGTTGTTGCAGAACTGAAGCTGCACGGCAGAAATTGAACGCCAGCCGGATTGCTGCAATCCTGCAGGTTGGTAATGTTATAGATTCCGTCCGTTGCAGGCGGACTCTCAGCGAGCCAGGTTGATGCGGCGCGGGCATATGCTGCAATTGCCCGCCCGGCATTGCGAGCGTTTTCGACTTCCAGTTGATTTAACCTCGTTTGTGCCCAAACAATCAGTATCGTGATCCCCACCGCGAGAACGATTAATGTCTCGACAAGGGTAATTGCACCTTTATCGCGAAGATCAGACCTGCGATCACAGCGTGTTTGTCGCCGATGAAATAGACGCATGACTAACCGCGAAATGTCCACGTGACATCGTTCGGCGGATTGTCTGCACATAGCGTGGCGATATCCGCAGCGGCTGATTCGTCAGGACCGGTATTGGGATCATCCTGCGCAGTGATGTCAAGCGTTTTGCCGCCGATTTCGACTGATTCTGACATCTCCGCGGTCGTTGCGACCAGTGATGTGCAGGCCGCCTGTGGCATTTGCGAAAATTCGATTGTAAAGGATTGGCCAGCTCCATTGATCTCGACATCACCGCTCCAGGGATGTTGAGGTGAGGTTTGTCCTTGAATTAGAAAATGCTGCGGGAATCCCGCCAGATTACGAGCGAGTGCTGTATTCAGCCCGCCGAAGTTATTGCGGACACCGAACGTCATACGTACACTGGATACAATTTGAGTCAGGCCGCTCATGCCGGTTGATGCGTTGCGAGCCGCTACGAGTGCGGGAATTCCCGCAAATACCACAGCCAGAACCGTTGCGCCGACTCCTAGTGCAATCAGTGTTTCAGCCACAGTAATTGCTCCTTTTTCTCTGTCGGAGGGGGATTTCCTTCGCCAGGCTCTATTGAGTAATTTAATCAGTAATTGAACAAATTTCATGGTTTGACTCCTTGAATAAGTGTGGTTAAAAACTAGAGTTCTGGACGGTGAACACGACGCGTGCAATACCGATGTAAATCCACACAGCAATACCGCCAATGATCAGCAGTAGAACTGAGGATAGCGTCTTGGTCGCTCTGTTGAGTTTCTCAAGTGCGCGTTCCAGATCCTCATCAGCGATTCGCTCTGCATGAGACGTAAAGTCGCCCACGCGCTCATAGATTCGCAAAGTATCGAGTGTTTCTGCTGAAAACAGCCCGGTGTCGAGTGCCATATCAACACCATCGCCACGATAAAGGTTTGAACGCATGCTCCGTACGTGGTATGCCAGGTAGCTTGGCAGACCGCTTTCCAGCAGTCGAAGCGCCTTGATCCGTTGGACACCAGCTTGCATTAGCGCCAACAGGGCACACAGAACTTCAGGCCCCGAAAACCGTCTGTATAGAACAAACGGCGGATACCAGTCCAGTCTTTGACGAATTGGTCCCGACCAGCGCGGCGCAGCCCATATTGAAAGTGCGACTACAGCAAAAAATATGACACTGAGAGTGATGCCCCAGGTCGACAGGAATTCCGAAAATGCCAAAACACTGAGGGATACCTGTGGCCATCTGGATTTATCCAGGATATTGGTCATCACGGACAGTGCATATCCTGGTACCAGTGCTACGACAAAACCACCGCCGAACAGCAGAATCATTGGGTAGGTTAAACCGGCGATTAGCGTCGACCTTAACTTGGATCTGACCATCGCCATACGTGCCGCCTGTTCAAAGCCTTCTGCGATCCTGCCTTCCTGCGTGATTTGAAGAATTGCCAACTCTTCCTTTGGTGCCCAACCGGCCGCCCCGGTCGCAAACCCCTGTGACCGAATCGCCTTTCGTTGATGCGTAACGAAGTGTGAGCAAACCGATTCTTCCGCTTTACTCTCCCATATAAACTCGAGTGCGGCAGCAATGGGAATATCTGAATGGCTAAGTGATGCTAACCGTTGCCACAAACGAGCGCGTTTGGACGCTGCGATGCGAAATCGAAAACGGTGCAGCAGTTCGAACGCGTCTTTAAGCATCGCTGGCGAAGATTTGTGTGTTTTCTTGGGCCATGAAATGATTTCCTGATGAGATGTGAGGGATCGACTGGTTACGACTTGCTGCTTCCATTGGCAAAGCACCGATTTGCCACTCTACATCGGACGGAGAAACCAAGCCCTTGGCAATCAGTTCAAGCCCATGCTCGTGTACCGGAGTACCGTTGAGATTGTCCAGCCAATGGCGCCGGGCATTACTGTAATCGGCTTTACTTAGCCTGAATAACATCTCATCATCAGGCAGTACGATTTCGGCCATGACTGTTCGTCCAATGACGCCACTGCCGCCACATCTTTCACATTGGCTATTGCCTCTGTAGAACACGCGATCGGTATCGAAGCCACTAGCTTTCAAGGCACTTTTTGTTCGATTGACGCTATCCCTGCGCCGGTCATCAGTACTTCGGCCAATTGCGCTCCAAGTATCCGCATCAACCCTGCACTCAAAGCACAGCTTTGGTACGAGGGACTGATACATCAGCCCTTTTAGTACATCTGGCGTGCAAAGCAGATTGGCGTTAATGCCTAGTCCTGTAAGCCGTCCGACAATACCCAGGGCAGTAGAAGCATGTACTGTGGTGTAGACTCGATGCCCCGATTGAGCAAATTTAACCGTCAACAGTCCGGATTGAAGGTCGCGGATTTCACCGACCATCAGGGTATCGGGATCGCATCTAAGGGCACCACGAATCGCAAAAGAAAAATCATCAGCACTGGAAGAACCTTTCTTTCGTACGACTGGAACTTGCGTGGCACCTGGAATCACCCGTTCCGGAGGATCTTCTACGGTAATTATTCTGAGTCGAGACTGATGCATATCGAGCTCTTCGTTCAGCATTCCGACGATCGAGGTGCTCTTACCGCTGCCAACGCCGCCGGCCATGACTAACAGTCCCGACGGACGCCGTACCACAGCTTGAATTGCTTCAATTTGTTTGGCGGTGTAGCCCAATTCCTCAAGTCGCATAGTGTCCGCGCTGGCTGGCAAAACTCGCAGCACCATGTCGTAACCATCCGGAGACGCAGGAATCGTTCCGACCCTTACTCGAACGCGACGGCCGTTGGCCAGCACCGTGTCTGCTACTGCGTCCTGAGGTTCGTGTCGGTTCCACGTTACGGCTTGATCATGCCCCATCACTTCGTAGATGAATCTGCAGGTCTGGTCAGCAGCCTGTTCTGGCCATTCAGCGTATTGGGAAATTTGTCCATTGACCCGAAAACTGATTGAAGCGGTCATTCTGCGTCGCACGATATGTATGTCGGATGCATTCAGTGCAACTGCTTTTGCAAGCAGCATGCGCACCGTGTCCTGTCCTCTTTCAAAGTCAAGGTCTGTCGAATTTTGACTCGTCAGATTTTCGGCATCTGCATAGACGTTTTCCAATACAACTGGTGAAACTTCAATCTGATCAATAATCTGCACATTGCGTCGTTTCAGATTTTCGCGCAGTTGGGCTTTAAGTCTTGCTGGGTACTGCAAAGTTGTAAACAGGATGTATGCAGCCGTTGGAGGTTCATCTTCAGATACTGCTGCAAAGTACATTCTTTCGGTGCGCTCAATTGGCACCCATGCCCCTGGGCCGCCTGTGAGGACGAGTTTGTAAGCCGGCAGACGGTCGTTCATTGCATTGCATTCTCTTCAATTTCAGGGTGTTGAAAACGGCCCGATAGTCCAATCGCAATGTCATGACCTGACACATGCAGAAGTACACCCCGGGCATGGACTTCGGCGACCTTCGCCAATCGAATCGTGTCGCCGGCCTGTAATCGATATTCCCGTCCATCAAGATATGCATATGCAGTCAGCGATTCCGGGGAGCCGACAATGGCATAAACCTCAAGGTTCTGATCGAACCAATTCACGCGGTCCATGCCAGGTTCGGAATTAACCGGATTGTGTTGGACGGGCTCTGGGGGTGGCGGAGTGCTGTGTTGTGTTTGAATCTCAGTGATTTGTGTCGCCAATTGCTCGTATTCGAGGATGCGTCGCAATACGTCCTGCTGATTTTGTAAACAGTCAAGCAATGCGACAGTCCCTGAACTGTCGTCGCAAACGGGCGGAATGTCCGGCGTTTGTTGCGCGCTGGCAGGCAGCGAAAACACCACGCCCAGATAGATGAAAAGTTTAATCAAGGCTTGCAAAATACTCTCCTTCAAGTTCCCAGCTGAATGTGTTACCCAAAGTGATTTTGATGCGAGTTACGTGCACTGGCTGCTCTTGTAAACCAATTGCCGCAGCAATGATTTCGTTGAGTCGATCGCTGGTTGCGCTTAAGTGCGAGCGCGAAGTTCGGTATTTTTTTCCGATTGATTGGGCGGGCTTCAAGACCCAGTCTCCGGGTAATGAAGCCAATTCATCCAACAGCTGTACTCGTCTTGCCTGAGTGCCCAAACGTTTTTCAAAATTCTCGGGATCAGAATGTTCAGACGCCGGAAATGGGATTGTTTCGGTCAGGGTGTCAGAACGTTCTGTGAATTCAATTGTTTGTGTATTCAAGTGTTCCGTGATATCTGCAATGTTGCCATGCTGTCGGTGCCAGATTACCGATATTTGATCGTTTTCCCACTCATATGACTGCGCTTGCCAGCCTGCTGCCCGGAAAGGCCGATCATAAACTTTGTCAGCAAATGTTGCCAGTAGCGCAGCAGCATTTTGTTTCAGAGATTCTTGTATGTTGTGCTTTTCGCGTTGAAAATCTTGTTGTGCATCAAGCTCCTGCGTTTGCTTACTTGTGTCTTGGCCGAGCAGATGATCAGCAAACTGCCATGTACCAATCAGGCTGCTGAGTACCACCAGCGCGGCAATTGCAGCCACGTAAGATTTGTTTAATTTCGAAAATTGAACGGGTTTTATCTCAATATTGCTATTCGAGCTGGCGTCACCAATCAAATCAGCAAAATTCAATGCCATCGCATTCTCAATCTCAAAGGTTCCCGATTTTTCATAGATTGGAATACTGGTTCCTGCAATGTCAGAGGATATTTCCTTGAGCCGTGCTTCGATCAGGTCTTTAGAGCCGACTAAATCGCCCGCGGGAAATACTGCACCATCTTCGATCGCGCATAGCCAGTACCTGTCGTTTTCAAGGTGTTCAATGAGAACTGCTGACTGCTGGACTTGTACCAGCAAAGCGGCTGCGCTTTCCAACCCCAGGTCTTCGGGTTTAGAGCTCGCGCCGATTTGGCAGCCGCTTGGCGTTTCGAGTTCCACGTAACCGGCCGGACCAATCTTGAGCTCCATCAATTCACGGGTGATTCGTCGCTCGCGTCCTGCTGCTGGCCACTGAACCGGATCGAGCCAAGTAAGCTCAATGACCATCTCCTTATCACAAAATCGATGAATTGTCATTTTGAGGACTCCACTGCTGTTGTCCGGAATATTCAAGTGCCGGACGAATGATGTACGGGGTGATGAGAAGCACCAGACTCGTGTGGTCGAGTTCTGCTGCAGAATTCTTTCTCAGGATTGATTTGGATTTAGTATCGTCGGTTCGAAAAGTATCAAGACCGGCGACGAACAACAATTCTCCCGAATTCAGGACGACTGGCAGCAGGATGGAGCGGGACTCCAAATTGGGCAGTTGAATAACAGGATCGTTGGGCCCTGCGTTTACAGGAAAGCGACTGATTTCCTTGATGCGTGTCGTCCGTACCGTCAGATTGAGCATCATTCTGTTGCTGTCAGGCAGGATTCTCGGCACCATATTGATTGCGATACCGTCTTGAACTTTACCGGGTACGAGGCGCACCGAGGTCGATCCCTCTGAGTTAACGACATCGCGCCGTTGCAGATATGAGGTTTCATCGCCAAAGAAAACCGGCACCGGCAGTCCATTCAATCCTCGAATCACCGTAGAGGTGAGTTTTGCCACTCGTTCGACGCCCTCCGACTTACGTAAAATCAACTCAATGTCGCTCGTGTCAGTCGTACCGCTGGGGTTGTGACTCAATTGAATTCCAACAAATCCGCCAGCATCGTCGTCGTCGAACTGTACCGCTGCAGCACTCTTACCGAAGGCGTTCTGGATAATGCCTGCTAAATTGAATCCTGCAGATGCATCTTCTTTTCGATAGATCTCATAAAGGTCGAAATTCACGATCACCTGCGTCGTCAAATCCTGATTTTTGATTGCTACCCAATCAGCGATACGTCGCAGTGCGACCGGCGTGTCAATAACAGTCAGTTCACCGGAATGCCGATTGATGTCTGCCTTACCGAACTCGGTCAGCAAGCTACTGACTGCTGCTTCAATTTCGTCCCAGAATATTGAAGTGTCTAAAGACAGTACCACTTGATCATGGGCCTGTAAGTCCGAACCACCAGAGCCACCCTGTATGGAACCAGACAGACCAACTGATGCCTGCCATTGTGCTTCGATTCCTGGAGCAAACAGAGTCCACATCCCAAGTTCGGTATGAAACACTTCAATCCCGTCTCGCCTGGTGCGCCAGCTATACCCCAGTCGACTGGTAATGTGATCAAGTGCATCTGCAGCTGGACCACTCCAGTTGATATTCGGCAACTCGGCAGTTTCAATGTCTGCTGAAACCAGTATCGGTACCTCTATTGTGTCGGCAATTTGTCGGCTTAGCTCGACCAGAGAAGTAGATTCAACGAAATTGAGTTCAATGTGCCGGGTTAGAGATTCTGGTCGAGAGCTGGGTGAATTTACAACCTCGACCGGTGTATGAGGTCCAAGCCATACATCAGTGAAGCTCTGTACAACTGGCGGTGTGGAAGTGCTGAGTTCGGGCTGATCCGTCTGTGCTATCGTTTCCTCAACCCTGGTGACAAATTGCTCGCTCCGTTCAGTAATTCCGGACGGTAAGCGACAAGCCGGAGTCAGCGTTATTGAGCATAGAATCAGTAAAGTGGCGGCCAATTTGTCAATTCTCATTGGATTGCCTTGTGTCGCGTAAATCCCGCCTCAATTACCAGTACGGAATTGCCGTGATAGAAACTTCCAGTTAATGGAACAGGGGCGTTCCGATAATGCGTCAAGACCGATTCGACAGCTTCTTCAAAAGTTCCGGGAAATTTTGCCGAGTGCCCGATTGCGTAATCGTGCTGGCTGCGCCATTCCAATGACCAATCGACCGACTGTGCCCAGATCTCGAGGTTTTCTCTAAGTGAGCGGGACGCATACAGCTCCCAGACCATAGATGTTGGGGCGAAAGGCGATGGTCTGGTGATTTCAGGATCCATGTTCCCGGACGACTCAGGATTGGCATCCGGCGGTTGAAATACCTCGTTTGCATCGATGCCAGCGCGCTGAAACCAAAGGATGCGCTTCTTGTTATCCTCATACAAATGCCAGGGCTGCCCGACAATCGTGCGTATCGCACTGCGGACATCAAGCGGACCAATTGACCGATGCGCGTTAGGTAGCGGCAGATCGAGCGTCGGTAGAATTTCCTGTGTTGCAATGTGCCGGTAACCAGAGCGATGCAAAACGTAATCGAGCGCCGTTCCGACCGTTTCAACATAGGCGGGAAATTGAGTATCGATGACGACTGAAAGCAGGTCAATCTGGGCAGGGCCGGCGCTAAGTGTTTGCAATGAGTATCGGTCGACACGTTGAAGTTCGCTACCGTATACAGACTGCTCCGTCAGTGCCAGAGCCGGTCCAATGAGTGCCAAAGCAGTAAATTTAAGACAAAATGATTTCATACTGCGAACTATGCATCTTGTCTTGCGAATATGGAACAATAAATTGAATATCCGTTCGGATGCATTTTTTGTATCTTGCGTATAACAATCCTGGTGCTGCATGTGGCAGCTCAATTAGCCACTTTGTTCATCAGGTAATTTCTGGCTTTCCATGCCTGTGCACTCGATGTAAATATGGCCTTAGGGTCGTCTTCGAGCAGTTTGACCCAGCTTAGGACATAGGACTCATGTCGGGTTTCTCCGGCAATTCGATAGTCAGCACACAAAAATGCAGAGCCAATTTCTGCAACCAGTTCTTCAAACGCGTAGCCTGCCGACTTATATGGATGCGAATCTACAATCCCCGTTCGGTTTAGCCTGGTTTTGTGGCCGGTCCAATGGGTCAGCTCATGCATTAGCGTGCTGTAATATCCACCAGTCGAGGTGAACGCAGCTTTTGGAGGCATGCAAATAACGTCAGAGGCCGGAAGATAGGAAGCCGCTCTTCCCGAGTGTCGAACTCTTGCTCCGGAGAATTTGATCAGATCATCAGCTTTACGGTTTGATTCCCAGTTGTGTTCAAGGTTGAAATCCGGATGCGGACCGTTGGCAATCCTGTCAGGCAGACCGGAACACTGTTCAACGTTGAACACTGTAAATGCGCGGGCAATCTTGTAGGCATAGTCAGATTGGTTCTCGTCTTCTGTGTCCGGTTCTGCTTGGCGGTCGATCTTGATATTTTTGAATAACACGACTGTGGTTCCCTTTTCTCCTTTACGAATGCGAGCGCCTATTTTTGCGGCTTGCCGAAATGTTAACCAGCGGTCCAATTCATAGCCGCGAGCAAACGCAGCTGCCCACAAAATGGTTATGTTGATTCCGGTATAGCGGCGCTCCGTGCCAGCATTAACGGGAAATCCCGGTGCAAGTGAGGAGTGGGACCATGGTTTTCGCCACGGCGGCGCACCGGTTTTTAGCGCATCAATGAAGTGTGCGGTGACTTGTGAAAATACGTTGCTGGTGCTTTTGTTTGACATCGTTCCATTGGGTTGGTGAAAATGGAACGAAACTTATTCGAATCTGCTAGCCAAAGGTGCGATTAATGGGATTTCAAAGCAGGGTGAGTTTTTTTTTGTGAACGGACCAAGCGTTCTCGAATTTTTGCAGCACGAATGAATCGCATTAGAGCGAAAATTCGCGCGACGTCAAAGTTCAGCATTGTCGGCAGCGCGTTTTCTTGATTGCAGGTTCATTGCCTCCTCAAGTGTTCGGCGACGATATCGTTCCCTGGTATCTTCATAGACTTTTTTCTGTTTAGCTCTTTCGGATCGCTGGATGCAGATTTGCTCGGCATTTTCGATTTGAAACTTGCCATCCTCACGCAGCCCAATGCCATGGTTAGCCAGCCGCTTGCAGTAAGTGGTCATTAATGAAACAGGATTCCAAACAGGCGTACACTTGTCCTGTAAGCCAGCCCTGATGCGACCATCCAATTCATCAAGGAGCAGCTGATGCCAACAGTCCCATGGGGCAGGCGGGGGTGGCAGTGTTGTTGGCAGCCGGAGCAAAATGAGTTCAATCAAATGTTTCTGGTTTTCCGAAATATCCTGTGGAAATACCAGCTGGCTGTCCAGGTCACCATTCATTGCGTTTGTGGTTTTTTTGTAGTTGTATTTTTTTACTACTTCCTTACTACTACTACGTACTACGGAGTCGCGTCGAACTGAACATGCGCGATCGTCATTTGCATCGTGGGCTGTTGCACCGTAGTTCACGTCGTGAACTACGGTCGATGCCGCGTGCTGAATATGGTCCGGTTGCCGGGGCTTTTGTTTCGACCCTTCAGTTTCGTTCAGGTTTGGATAGGTGCCAAAGAAGCCTGCTTCATCCTCTCCCTCAATGGATTGCCACGCTTCAGCGCGCCTTTCAAAAGGATGTCTGTATTCGAGCAGATTCTGATCTTTATTTATTTCGTGTCGAAATGATCCGATGATGATTTGCGCAATTTTTCGCACGTCGTTGCTTCTATGCTTTGTGCTTTCGTGCACATAGGTCATATAGTTGGCATCAAGCTCAAGCGTGTCTGAAATCGCCAGTGGTTCACCGTGAACCATGTATATGTTTCCGACCCTGGTAAACTGCCCCGATGCATTGCGCTCCTGGTCTCGACACAACAGGGTAAGCCACCGGGTCATTCTCAATTTGGCGATCGAACTTGATACCGTTCCGCGAGAGATGCTTAACAGCGACTGAATTTCGTCATAGCTCGGAAACGACGTCAAAGACATATCGGGAGTACAACGGGATCGAATTGCAAGCCAGACCAGTTTGTCGTAAGGATTCAGAACCGGATCAAAAATGAGCAGTCTGGGATGTGAGTCGTACCAGTTATCCGTGAAAATCATGCCTGTTGATGCGTTATCTGCGTGGCGAAAGTTTTTCGCAGCCGATAGAATTCTAGACAGATTTTGTTTTATGGAACTTACGTTGGGTTGATTATTCATGAATCTCGCACCGGGTTATGGAAATCAAAAAGTGTTCAATCGCAGCGATAGAAACAAATCAAATTCGATGGAACTCAATGCGAGATCCATAGAAAACGATATCAACTAAATTTTTCTCAGTCGCTTTAATGAGCCGTCATTTTCCCAGGTATGGATCAGGTTCCAGATTACCCGCAGGGAAATTTGACGCTCTGTTGCATTAAAGATTTGCAGAAACTCATCTGGTCCAAAACTGTTTGATCGTTTGAATAACGCTTCTACCTGACTCCAAATAAATTGTTGAACCTCCTTTGTCGGTTGTGGCGGCCGTCCCGTAGGCTGGCTCTGAAGTCCGAACTGGTTGCGTCGCAGGTTAAATTGCTTAGTGCCCATTCCAGTGATCGCTCGCATCAGTTGCAGTGGTGCATCACAGGAGATTAACTCATCAACTTTGGCATCCCGGCTCTTTTCCCGCAGGACATAGTCAATCATTCGCCAATATATTTTTCGATTCAAGCGAATAGACAGGAAATGAGATCGAGTAGAAGCCAGGCGCAACTCGTCTGCTGAACTCAGAGTATTTAGTGCGCGAATTTCATTCGGGCCGAACCCCATTTCCTGAAGCGCAGTGAAGTCTTCTTCTTCCTGGCAGCGGTGAAAGTAAACAAATACTGCATTGATTAATTCAGTTTCTTTGGTGATTGTCATGTCAATTTCCTCTTTGTTTCGGCAAACGAAACAAGTTAATGTTGTTATTGTTTGCCAGTTGCTGAATACTTCGATAAGTGTCTGTCAAACTGTCCAAGTCTTGCCAACTGTCGTCGCTGAGTCGTCGGTGACAGAGGCTAACCAGTCCCAGGTGGGGAAAGGTACATTGCATTTTGCTTTTTGCGTGCAAAATAATCGTTTTTGGGTCGCCTGTTTTTATGTAGTTCAATAGGTCAGTGTTACCGATAACTTTTGCGGTAAACGGACGTGCGCATTTGATCGCCCATTGCAGGTCCGAATATTCCAGGAGCAGCCACCAAAGCGCATCCCGATGCGCAACTTCGGTTGTACTCGCTCGTTCTGTAGCAGGCGGGTAGTCGATGACCAGGTAGCCAACTCCCCAGTCTTCAGTTTCAGCAATAATGCTTCGTTTGGTTTTGGGGTTTACAAAAAAACCGTGTCGTTTTGCAATCCGCGAGGCGATTCGATAAGCGTGTTTTCTTAGTTCTTCAAGCTCGCGATTTAACGCGGTAATTTGAACAGACTGCTGTTTGCTGCGGCTTACCGGGTTTTTGTCCCTAGGAGCGCCATTTACGTCAGATATTGACGGTAAATTCACTCCGAGGGTGAGTGGGACGAAACTCTCCGATGCACCATTTTGGTGCATCGTGTATTCCTTTTTTGAAGTGTTCGCCGGGCGAACACTCACTTCATGCACCATTTTGGTGCATTCGATTTTGAATTTTTGCCGTTTCTCTTCTTTTTCTATATTGTCTTTTACTTTTTCGAAAGTTTCGTTGAGCGGCTTCGAAGACAGGTTCAAATATCCGTTCAAACGTAGCGAAACGTCCTGCACGGAAGTCGCTTTGTGTTCGGATAATTTTGCTTCCACCGAGCGTCTGAAAAGCCAATAATTCCATTGTGGCGCTGAGTAGTCCTGTAAGCCTTTTATGAAAAGATTTTTTGCCTGTTCATTTGACAGTTCAAACTCTTTACAGGCCTTGATAAATGCTTTTTGTAGTTTGCGCAGCTTTTCCATTGAGCGACGCCCCATTGAGACGCAGGCATCCGTTGCAAGGAACGGTTCAACAGTTTCTGCCGCGAAGAGCATGACAGATAACGTGCTCAAAGGAATGCTGTAGCCTCTTGCGACGAGAATGGAGTGAATCGCGCGAATCGATAAATTCTTATTTTCTTTCGATTCCAGGTGCAAGTGCTCAATGGCACATTTGATGCCATAGGCCTTATCAATGAAACACAGAGACTTGCGCATCTCGTTCTCTAGCAAGTGTCCGATGATTGCATCAGATTCATATCCGGACCACGGAACAAAAGAGCATTCGATGAATCGGAATCTGAAATCTCCGGTCTCGGCAAACAATTCGGTGATTGCCCGCAGGCGGGTATTGCCGCCTTTATAGACAATGAACTTGACATGCCCCGGTCGTTGGGTGACCACGAGCGGTTGATTCAGTCCGCTTTGAGCAATGGATTCTTTGATTTTGCTGAAATTGGGGTTCTCCACTCGACGAGGGTTCTTTTCATAGGGTTGAATCTCCGAGATTGGCAGGCAAAGCAGGGTTCGTTCGGTAAGCGAGGGTCTGGTTGGTTTCAATTCCGTCGCACTGGCTTGCTGGCTTGCGGGCGGTGTTTGAGATTTTTGTTTGGGCGATTTACGTTTTGACATGGTTATTTCCTTTGCTGGATGGATTGTGAAGGTGATTGTCCTTTGCGCGATCCTTGGAGATTGTGCAAAGTCAACCGTGTTAATTGCGCTGGAGTAGCGGCCAATTCAGTTTTTTGCTGACATCCTGGGCAATTTGTCGGTGCGACGTTTGCATGGCAATTTAGGGCGTCAACAAGATTTGACAGGGCGTGTGTATTGCGTGTTTGAGGCCGTAAGCTTGCTGTAAATCGCCCGATCCACGGCTTGTTCGCGTGTTCAGCAATTTTCGTGCTGCAACAGATCTCTATAAGATCCGTTGCAAAATTGTCATTAATTTGCCTTGATTTGTGATTGCAATGGTGCTTGCGGGTTGACTGAAACCCGTGTAAAGTGGATTTGATCGCAACCTTTCGGGTGGCAGAGTTGATGCTGCTCGCGAGCAAAATTTGAATTACAGTTTCGAACATGCTGTTGTTCAATTCGTCATTTACAGGTAAAATTACTGTTAAGTAGTGTGACTTTGGAAGCAACTGAGTCTTAATCAGTTCTTCTGAATTTTTGGTGCGAAAAATCGCTCAGTTCGCCCCAAAAAAATGCAAAATCACCTGCTACAATCCCCGCATCGCATTTACAATGTAGTTATCCGGAATCTCGTTTCGAAGTGGTCAAGTCGAGTTGAGCGTTGACCGAAATTAGCAGATTCTGGAAGCATCGGGGGTGATATCCCTGAATTAGCGTGAATTTGATTTTCAGCTTGCCGGCGCGCCAAACCAAGCGGCTAAAGCGAAACTTCGGTTGGTTTGTTTCGTGCCTGGCTAGGTATTTGATATGAAGAATATCCGGGACAAAACGAAGGCTGTCAGAGCTGGACAGATGCGAACAGCCGAAGCGGAGCATAGCGATCCGATATTCGCGACATCCAGTTTCGTATTCGACAGTGCTGAGCATGCAGCACAAATGTTTAGCGAAGCGAAATCTGGCAACATTTATTCCAGATTTACCAATCCAACAACACGCGCGTTTGAGAAGCGACTCGCCAGTTTAGAGGACGCTCAATTTTGCAGTGGCACAGCTTCGGGTATGTCTGCAATCCTGACGCTGTGTATGTGTGTATTGAAGTCGGGCGATCAAATTGCCGCATCAAGAGGGCTGTTTGGATCTACCGTGAGCCTTTTCGACAACATTCTTCGTCGGTTCGAAATCGAAACACGGTATTACTCTCCGGCTGAACTTGCCAGCGGTCAAATCAGTGCTGATACCAGGATGATTTTTATCGAGACCCCTTCCAATCCGCTATGTGAGATTATCGATATCACCAGGCTAGCTCAAGTTACCAAGGGACTTAATGATTGCCTATTGGTTGTCGATAATTGCGCCTGCACGCCAGTTTTGCAGCAACCATTGGCTCTTGGTGCAGATGTGGTTATTCACTCATCAACCAAGTTCCTGGACGGGCAGGGCAGAGCCGTTGGGGGTGCAGTTGTAACCAACGACGCCGACTTGGCCAAAGCGGTTGTGGGATTTTTGCGTACTGCAGGACCTTCAATGAGTCCATTTAATGCGTGGATATTTCACAAAGGACTTGAGACACTTTTCGTACGCATGAAGGAGTGCTGTTCTAATGCCAATACGATCGCTCACTGGTTAACAGATCAATCTTTAGTGGAAAAAGTTCACTATCCGGGCCTGAAATCTCACCCTGATCACGAACTCGCCACTCGCCAGCAAAGGGATTTTGGCGCACTATTGTCTTTTGAGGTTAAAGGAGGGCAGTCCGCAGCGTGGAAAGTGATCGACAGCGTTCAAATATTCTCGGTTACGGCAAATCTAGGTGATGCCAAGAGTACAATAACTCATCCGACTTCGACGACACATGCCAGAGTGTCGGCATCCGACCGAAAACGCATGGCAATTCGTGATGGGCTAATTCGGATTTCAGTTGGTTTGGAAGATGTGCACGATCTGATCGAAGATCTTGAATGCGGGCTAAACTCAATCTAGAACACCTGTGTATTTTGTCGAGTCAGGGGTTCGAATCGTTTGTCAGAGGTAACACCGCAGTTCATTCGGTGAACCATGGAATCAGACTAGCGGATTTTGCTAAGTGAGTGGTTCTCGGACTCGTGCTTGACATGATCCTTGGTTTCCGAATTTACAGCATTGGTTGTCAATTTGGTTTGGTGTCATTATCAAAGACTTCAATTATTGAATTTGCATTTAGCACTTCGCCTATCCAAGTTTCCAACTGGCAAATCTGAGCTGATTCAATACGTTTCTCAAATGCTGGTGGCACATCGCCAAACCTTATAACCAGCAGGTATTGAAAAATTTCTCGAGTTCCATCTTCGAAACCTTTCTCGTGCCCTTCCGTACAACCCACCCTATGACCTTCATCATACCGTTCCTTTTTCCGGCCCTTAATCCACCGGTTTATGGACTTATGGTACTGTTTATACATGTAATCCAATTTTCTGATCTCTACTAATCGAAAATAGCAGAAGCCTTGCTTGGCTTCATTGAGAAAATTCCTCGGACGGCTGTATTGGCATTTGGTGCTCTGCGAGTATTTCTATCATGCGCGAGTCAAAAAATGCACTCAAGTTGTCCAAATTTAGTTGTTCAATACCTCTTCAAATTTGAAATAAGTCTCCACAATCTCCACAGAGTTTGCCACGAAGACCCACTTGTACAAATGTTCAAATTGCTCAAAGTCAAAAGATTCAATACGCGAAATACATTCTGGCGATATAGAGCCAAATTTCTGCACCAGAAGGTTCTGTAAAATGCATCGAGTTGCTTTTTCAAAGCCTAGCGTATATCCGTCCGCACGACCTTGTCTCAAGCCTTTTATGAAACCTGCCTCAATCAATGCCTGTTCCCAAGCCTCGTAAAACGTATCAAAGTTGTCCGATGACGGGTCATCCAGAAATGCCTTACGCGCTTCTTCCGCTAATTTTACAGATTGTTTGTACTTTTCGATGAATTGACTCATAAAAATTTTCAAACACCTGCTTTAGTTCCTGATTCTCCGGTTCACCCGACTGCCACCTTCTGGCTGTTCGCACGGTAGACCAGACCTTTTTGTGCGTGGTACCAAAATTATACTGACAGTGCCAATTTAAGCGAACTACGATGTCTCAACAAAATTTATGGTAAATGCTGAAATCTGGAATTCTGGCAGATCCATGCACCAAAATGGTGCGTTTTGAAAGTTTTCGCCCGGCGAACAGAACTGCTCAATGCACCATTTTGGTGCATTACAGTCGCATCAGTAATATCAGGATGAGTTCGAATTTCCAGAATTCGGTCTATCGATAGCGCCTTTACCGTTGAATACTTCTTCCAAAGAATTCGCACCAATGATCCGGTTGATCCATTGATCAAGCTGCTCAAATTGAGCTGAATCAATACGTTTCAATTTGGCGGCTGGCACAGTGCCAAACTTTTGCGCTAACAGATTCTGCAGGGTGCGTCGAATTCCTTCTTCCAGACCTTCCTGCTTCGTGTTTGCTTCCCAACTGTTTATGGACTTTATGAACTGCTTACTCATGTAATCCATCTCTATTTCCTCCATCTCTATTTCCTCCATAATTTTGGCAAATTGTGGAAAATTTGTGCTGACGTGAATAATAAAAAGATCAGTAAACGCCTGCTTTAGCTCCCGGTCCTCCGGTGCATCCGATAGCCATCTTCGCGCTGCCTGCACGGCTGTCAAGGCCTGAGTGACTGTGCGACTGTAGATTATACCGAGTAGCGCCAGGTATAGCGAGCGCTGTGCGGGCAGCTGCTCCACCACCCGCTGCCGTTCCTCGACCAGCTGATAGCCGATTGACGGCAGGTGCGCCTGTAATTCAGCATCGTCAAGCTGGTCAAACATCCGGTGCACATTGCGCGGCACGTTCCAGCGCCGTTCACCGTGATAGCACACTGTGGCAAGTACAGGCGGCAGGTGGTCTTTTGTACGAAACTTGCGCTCTTTGGTCACGGATTCGAGTAGCAGTGCGCTATACACCAGGATGCGTAGTGGCATATTGGGGTCTGGCCGGCTCTGGAACTCGAACGGGAAACAGATCAGATCAGTTGAGTCTTTGAGTGTGCACAGCCACACGCTGTCGGTATAGCGCACTTTGAAGTCTTTGGAGATGAGCTCGGCGGGTGCGCGTTTGAGGGTTGCGAAGTCGAGTTGACTGATGAGGTGTGGGTGGTTGTGGAAGATTTCCCGAAGTGCGTCTTCAACGAACTTTCGGTAGGAGAAGAAGTCCTTGTACTTGGGGTCTTTTCGATCAACACTCATCAGGTCACCGGCTAATGGATCAGGCATAAATGACTTTGGCGGCTGTACCTTGACCTGGTCAACACAATTGCCTGACGAGGACTTGATACAGCGGCCCAGGTTATGATGAGCTATGAAGAATTAACGGGCAACGATTAATTCATTTTCCAATAGCAACAGTTTTTTCGAGGTGAGAAAATGGACATTCCGACTGCCACGATAGCAGTCTGAATAGGTGATATGGGAAGCAAGCGGCACAAGAAATTCAATCGCGCCGTTGAATGCGATGACAATGAAATCCAGCTCAGCTCAGGTCAGGGGTGTGCGGTGTGGAACGCATCTATAGTTGGTGGGTGAAAGACTATTGCTGATTCGAAAAACCCAAAGATGCACTTGCGACTCGCGAAGCCGGACCTCTTTTCAAGTAAGAGAATACGAATTCAGATACCTCAAGAAGTTCATTCAGATTTACGCCAGTGTTTACGCCCATTCCATTGAGCATGTAAACAACATCCTCGGTTGCGACATTACCGCTCGCGCCACCAGCGTAAGGACAGCCGCCTAGTCCGCCAATTGAACTGTCAATAACTGAAATGCCGTGTTCCAGGGCTATCAGTATGTTTGGCAGAGCTTGTCCAAAAGTATCGTGAAAGTGAACGGCTATGGATGCAGGTTCGCATATACCACTTAATGCACGAAGCAGACTACGTGTCGAACTGATCGTTCCGACACCAATTGTGTCTCCAAGAGAGACTTCGTAGCAGCCTAACTCAAATAGATGTTCGACCACTGGCACCACCTGTTCGGGTGATACCTTCCCTTCGTAAGGACATCCAAGCACACAGGAAACGTATCCTCTTACAGGAACATTTAGCTGCCTGGACTTTTCGATTACCGGTTTAAACCTCTCAAAAGACTGAGCGATGCTACAGTTTATGTTCTTTTGCGAAAATGACTCTGTAGCTGCCGAAAATATTGCGATTTGATCGACATCCGCCGCGACTGCCGCATCAAGGCCGATCATATTGGGTACCAGTGCAACCAAGTCAACATCATCCCGACGGGTAACCTTGTCTAATACTTCATCGGTGCTGGCCATTTGCGGAACCCACTTCGGCGATACGAAGCTACCAACTTCCACAGTACTGAGCCCGCAATCGGACAGTTGATTGACAAGCTCAGCCCTGAACTCTGCGCTTGTGTGTTCCGGTTCATTCTGGAGTCCGTCGCGAGGCCCGACCTCGACCAGACGTACATCAACACCCTTTGTTGCTTTAATCACGTCACTTGACCGAGGTGGGCTTGATCGGTTCGACGAGTGCACAACTTGCACCTTCTTCGACCAACTGGTTTTCTCGATATTCGATCGCCGACACAATCCCGTCTATGGGACTTGTGATTTGATGTTCCATTTTCATTGCTTCGATCACGATCAGGCATTGTCCTGCGGAGACGATTTCACCTTTTTTGACCATCACCCGGGCGACTCTGCCCGGCAGCGGTGCAATCAGTGAATCGGAATCTCCACTTCCAGCCCTCGCCGTCGACAACCTGTCCGACAAAGTGATTTCATACTGTTTGCAGTGCCGAAACAAGCAGATTTTGTCGTTAATCTGAACAACCGTTGCAAGCCAGTTGATTCCATCGATATTGGCCCCGGCAAAATCAGATTCCAACCGAATATCTTGGCAAACCAGTGTGCGCCCCTTATGCCGGACGACAACATGGTTCCGTCCAAACTGTCCGATAACGTTGTAGACTCTATCTTCGAATTCGAAACTGCATGCGAATTCTTTCTGTGAATTGACTCGCCAGCCATTCATCAGGCGCCACGGTGAGTAATAATCATGATTTTGAGTGCAGCCCGATGAATAGTTATTGACGAGTTGTCTTTCTACGAATAGCATCGCAAGTGCAAGAAGTTCGTCGGGTAAGGTGCTGTCTTCCGAGACTAGTTCCGATAGATGCGATTCAACGAAAGTAACGTCAATTGAATGAGCCTGAAACGCTGAACTTTGAATCAGATTGGACACAAATTCAGTATTCGTCTGAACACCAACAACTTTCAGCCTATCCAATGCTTCGTACAAGCGCTTGATAGACTCATCTCGCTCTATGTCCCAGACGATAAGTTTCGCAATCAATGGATCATAGTGCAGGTCTACTAAATCGTCACTTTGCACACCGGAATGAATTTGCAGCTTGTCCGATTGCGCTGGAAATTTGAGGTATTCGATACGGCCAGGAGAAGGCAAAAAATCTTTCGCTGGATTTTCCGCATAAATTCGAGCCTGAATCGAATGTCCAATGGGTGCGGTTGGCAACTCGAGTTCAGAAATTGACTCACCAGCAGCAATTTGCAGCTGCAACTCGACGAGGTCAGTGTGCGTTACCTGTTCCGTAACCGGATGTTCGACCTGTAGCCTAGTGTTCATTTCCATGAAATAGAAAGTATCGTTGGCATACAGAAACTCAACCGTACCGACACTGTGGTAGTTCAGCATTCTTGCAAGGGACATAGCGGCATCGTACATTTGCTGTCGTGTCCTCTCGCTGATTCCGGGTGCAGGCGCCTCTTCTACAATTTTCTGAAATCGACGTTGCGCGGTACAGTCTCTATCAAACAAATGAGTTACGTTGCCGTGCTTGTCTGCCGCGATTTGCACCTCTATATGTCTAGCCGGATTGAGGTACTTTTCGACAATTACAAGGTTATCGTTGAAAAACTCTTGTGCCTGCGCCCGTGCTGTATGTAATCCGCTCCAGAATTGTTCTTCTGATTCAACAATAACCATGCCTCGTCCGCCACCACCCAATGCCGCCTTGATCAAAACTGGAAATCCAATCTCGCGAACACGTTCAAGTGTGGTTTTGTCATCCATTTCGGCTTCGCGATGTCCGGGCAATATCGGAACATCTGCACGTTCGGCGATTTTTGCAGCGTTCGCTTTCGAAGCCATCAGCCGAATTGCTTGTGCAGATGGGCCGATAAACTCGATGCCTTCTTGCATGCAGGCTTCACTCAATTGGCTGTTTTCGGACAAAAATCCATACCCTGGGTGAATTGCATCAGCATTCATCTGTCGCGCTGCTTGCATAATTCGTTCAAGATTCAGATAGCTCTCAGCAGCACGAGAAGCACCTATATATACCGCCTGATCAGCCATCCGAACGTGCATGGCGTCGCGATCAGCGTCGGAATAGACTGCGACTGAAGGAATATTGAGGCGGCGCGCAGTTCGAATGATTCGACAGGCAATTTCTCCGCGGTTTGCGATTAGCAGTTTTTGAAACAACTGTTCAGTCACTTTCGGAAGTACGCCAATTTGGATGCCGTTTGGCTAAAAATGCCTCAACACCTTCCTGACCTTCTTGGCTCGCACGAATTATTGAGATTAAACGCGCGGTGTACATCTGAAGCTCATCATCTATTTGCCGCGTTAGAAAATTCGAAATTAACGATTTTGCAGCAAATTGGGCAGCCGGGCCGCTACTGAGAAGCTCGTCCAAAATTCTTGACTCAATTTCTGGAATCGCTTGAGAATCGCCGCATTCGTGGACCAGCCCAGTCGATCGCGCAGTTGCCGCATCGAAGCGCTCTCCAGTCAGAAAGTAACGTTTCGCAACTCTCGGTCCGATCGCATTGACAACATAAGGACCAATCACTGATGGAATTAGTCCAAGTTTTACTTCTGACAGGCTGAATTTAGCCGACTGATCTGAAATGACGATGTCACAGCAGGCAACCAGACCAACCCCACCGCCAAAAACAGCACCATGCACAGTCGCGACGGTGGGTCTTGGGAAGCTGTAAAGCGCATACATCATCTGCGCCATCTGCATTGCGTCGTGATAGTTTTCAGCGCTAGCATAGTGAGACGAGCGTTGCATCCAGTTGAGGTCGGCACCGGCGCAAAAGCTCCTGCCCGTACCTTTGACACAGAGTACGCGAATACTAGTATCTTCCTTTAATTGCTCAAGTGCGCTTGAAATCTCCTCAATCATGAGTTCATTGAATGCATTGTGAACTTCGGGACGGTTCAACCGCAATGTGTAAATTCCGGTGCGACTGGTTTCCAGTCGAATGGTGTTAAAATCCTTGCTCGACATAGCGGCCGCTACATTCTGAAAATTCCAAATTTGGTCGGTAATGATGGTGCGTTATAAGCAGCAGACAATCCAAGCCCCAATACGGTGCGCGTATCGGCCGGGTCAATGATTCCGTCATCCCAGAGCCGTGCACTTGAATAGTACGGCTGCCCCTCGGATTCATACTGGTCGAGTATTTGCTGCTTGAATTGCAGCTGTTCGTGTTCGGGCCAGGACTCAGATTTCATACTGTCCAGCCGCACCTGGCTCAGTACGTTGCCGGCCTGTTCGCCACCCATCACAGATATTCTGGCATTCGGCCACATCCACAAGAACCGGGGTGAATAGGCGCGCCCGCACATGGCATAGTTTCCCGCGCCAAAACTGCCACCAATGATCACTGTGAATTTTGGTACCTTGGCGCACGCAACAGCAGTAACCATCTTTGCTCCGTCCTTTGCAATACCGCCCGATTCATACTTCTTGCCAACCATAAAGCCGGCGATATTCTGCAGAAAAACCAGGGCAATATTTCTCTGGCAGCAAATTTCAATAAAGTGAGTCGCCTTCAATGCGGATTCGGAGTACAAAATTCCATTGTTTGCAATGATGCCGACCGGGTAACCCATCAAATGGGCGAATCCACAAACGAGCGTATCGCCATATAGCTGCTTGAATTCATGAAATTCGCTGCCGTCAGTAATCCGAGCAATAATTTCGCGCACATCATAGGACTGACGAAGGTCAGTGGGGACTATGCCGTAAATTTCATTCGCTTCATAAAGTGGTTCACGCGGTTTTCGCAATTCTATTGTGAGATGTTTTTTGCGATTTAGATTACCGACTATTTCTCGTATGATCGACAACGCATGTGGATCATCATCCGCGCGGTGGTCTGTTATTCCGGATTGTTTCGAGTGTACTTCAGCGCCACCAAGATCTTCTGCTGAGACGCGCTCACCGGTGGCTGCTTTGACCAGCGGCGGGCCACCCAGGAATATAGTGCCCTGACCTCGAACGATGACAGATTCATCGCACATTGAAGGTACATAAGCACCGCCGGCTGTGCACGAACCCATGACCGCTGCAATCTGGGGTATTCCGGCTGCAGACATATTGGCCTGATTGAAGAAAATCCTGCCGAAATGTTCCCGATCCGGAAAAACCTCATCCTGTCTGGGCAAGAAAGCACCGCCGGAGTCGACAAGGTAAATACAGGGCAGATTGTTCTGCGCAGCAATTTCCTGGGCCCGCAAGTGCTTCTTGACCGTAAGTGGGTAGTAAGTTCCACCTTTAACAGTCGCATCGTTTGCGAAAATCATGCATTCCCTGCCACTAATCGGACCGATACCGGTAATAATGCCTGCTGACGGCACTTCATTGCCATACATTTCGTAAGCGGCGTACGGTGCAATTTCAAGAAACGGTGCGCCGCGATCGAGTACAAGTGCAATCCTTTCGCGCGCCAGCAATTTGCCACGTGCTTGATGCTTTTGCCGGGCTCGCTCACTGCCGCCTAAGTGAATTGTGTTGAGCTTGTCTTTGAGGTCACCGACCAAGTCCGACATCACGCGGCTGCGTTCATTGAACTCAGGTGATTGTCTGTTGATATTTGAGTTGATGGCCGGCATGGTCGGGGCGCAATGCTGAATACAAAAAAGTCCGGCTACCAGCCACCGGATTTCACCCAGGCTTCAAGCACACTGAGTCGGTCATGCCCCCAAAACGGTTCTCCGTCAACGACAAAAAAGGGCGAGCCGAAAACCTGTTGTTCAATTGCTCGATCAGTCGCGGCGCGAACCTTGAGTTTGATGTCAGGATCTTGCAGCGCAGCGGCGACTTCATCTGCAACAAACTGTTGTTGTGTCGCAATCTCGACGATAAGCTCAGGTGTTGAGATATTCTGATTTTCGGCGAAATATGCACGAAAAATAGCCTGTGCGAGTCGTTTGGCTGGTATCGTTCCGTGGTTCTCGCTGGCCCAGTAGTATGCCCGACAGGCGGCGACAGTGGCAACCGGAAACACGCTTGGCAAGGCAAACTGAATGCCGTGGTAGCGGGCGACTCGCTTCAGGTCCAACTCACTATAGCTGTTGATCATGGGAATCTGCACCAGGGGCTTGCGCCCGGTTACCTTCATTACAGCGCCCATGAGATAGGGCCGCCAAATGACATTGCAATCGCAGCGCGTAGCAAAGTCATCAACAAGCTCGCTTGAAAAATAACCGTAAGGCGACGAAAAATCAAAGTAAAAATCGACGGTCTTGCTCATTGCTTGAATCTCCTTCAGACTCCGGTTGCTTTAGGCGCGAACAACGCCGATCGCGGTCGCTTCTCCGCCACCGATGCACAGGGATGCAACGCCTCGCTTAAGGTCGTAGCGTTCCATTGCAGCAATCAGTGTGACGACTATACGAGTGCCTGATGCACCGACCGGATGGCCCAGCGCGCACGCGCCTCCGTGTACATTCACTCGATCATGCGGCAGTTTCAGAGCATGCATCGCAGCCATCGCGACAACTGCAAATGCTTCATTAATCTCAAACAAGTCGACGTCGTCAACTGACCAGTCAAGTTGCTTGAGGAGCTTATCAATCGCACCGATCGGTGCGGTCGGAAACATGCTGGGTTCAGCAGCGTAGCTGGCGTGTCCGACCAGTGTGGCATGAATGGGCTTGTCGCGTCGCTTTGCTTCGGATTCAGACATCAAAATGACCGTTGCGCCGCCGTCAGAAATCGAACTTGAGTTGGCAGCGGTTACTGTCCCGTTATTTCGAAAAGCCGGTTTCAAAAATGGAATTTTTTCTGAATTGGTTGTGCCCGGTTGTTCGTCAGTCAATACATCATAGGTTTCTCGTTTTGTACTGACTGAAACTGGTGATATTTCACGCTCGAAAGTGCCATTTTGTGTTGCTTTTTGCGCTCTGGTCAGCGATTCAATCGCGAATTCGTCCTGCGCTTCACGACTAAACTGGTACGACTCGGCACAATCTTCAGCAAACTGGCCCATCAGTGCGCCTTTCTGATAGGCATCTTCCAGCCCATCGGTGAACATGTGATCCACGATCTGGCTGTGTCCCATACGGATTCCACTGCGCGCCTTGGGGATGAGATAAGGTGCGTTGCTCATGCTCTCCAGGCCTCCTGTTGCGACCACCTGGTTGGTGCCGGCAACAATGGAGTCAAATCCAAGCATGACTGTTTTCATGCCGGAGCCGCACATTTTGTTGACCGTCGTACACCCGACAGACATCGGAATTCCTGCGCCGAGTGCAGCCTGCCGAGCTGGCGCCTGGCCCATTCCGGCGGGCAGTACACATCCCATCAATACCTCATCAACGTCTGCCCCGGTGATGTCAGAGTCCGCAAGTGCCGCGCGCAGCGACGCGGAGCCGAGCTCGGGCGCTGAAAGTGGGGATAGGCAGCCTTGAAATCCGCCTATTGGTGTGCGGGCAAGCCCTGTAATAACGACTGGGGGTGGTTGCATGGTTTGAGTTCCTAACTGATTGGGTAATTTGAAGTCAGGTTGATTCCTGAAAAATTTCACGCCCGATGAGCATGCGGCGAATTTCGCTGGTTCCAGCACCTATTTCGTAAAGTTTAGCATCTCTTAACAGGCGCCCGGTCGGCATGTCGTTGATGTAGCCCATGGCACCAAGCGATTGAATGGCCTCTAAAGCGCACTGGGTTGCCTGCTCAGCGGTAAACAAAATTACGGCCGCAGCATCCTTTCGGGTCGTTTCACCCCGGTCGCACGCTTTTGCGACTGCATAGGCATATGCGCGAGACGCGTTCAAGTTCGCGTACATGTCTGCGAGTTTTCCCTGGATAAATTGAAATTCACCGATTCGTTTACCGAACTGTTTGCGGTCTCGAACATAGGGAATGACGACATCCAAACAGGCTTGCATGATTCCGATTGGACCGCCAGATAACACCACCCGCTCATAATCCAATCCACTCATCAGCACCTTGACTCCACCGCCGAGTTCACCGAGCACATTTTCTGTGGGCACATGGCAGTCGCGAAATATCAACTCGCAGGTGTTGGACCCGCGCATGCCGAGTTTATCCAGTTTTTGTGCGGTTGAAAATCCGTCAAACTTACGCTCGATGATAAACGCTGTGATCCCTCGTGTTCCGGCCCTCGGATCCGTCTTGGCATAGACGATCAGCACATCAGCATCAGGGCCATTGGTAATCCACATTTTGCTGCCGTTCAGCACAAAATGATCGTCTTCAGCAATAGCCGCCAATTGCATACTTACCACATCGGAACCCGAATTGGGCTCGGTCATGGCCAGCGCTCCGACGTGCTCACCGCTAATGAGTTTAGGTAGATACTGGCGTTTTTGTTCGTCGCATCCATTTCTGTAAATCTGGTTGACTGCAAGATTTGAATGAGCGCCATAAGACAAACCCACCGCAGCAGATGCACGACTGATCTCTTCCATGGCCACAACGTGTTCAAGATAACCCATTCCGGTTCCGCCGTATTGTTCACTGACCGTGATGCCGAGTAGTCCCATTTGCCCGAATTTCTCCCAAAGATGTGCGGGAAACTCGTTGGTTTGATCAATTTCGGCAGCTAAGGGAGCAATTTCGCGCTCAGAAAACTCGCGGACGCTCGAACGAAGCAGGTCTGCTGTCTGTCCAAGGCAAAAATCAAGCGTTGAGTGCCGGGTGTTCATTTTTTGAGTTTCTCTTGAATGCAGATTGCAGATAAACAGCAGCTATGCGCCTGCTATATCCGGCTAGTGGATGATTGTCCGTCAAGCGATATTTCTTTCAATACGTAAAACGACTAACTCACAACGATGCGGGCAAAAAACAATTTACTGTT
The DNA here is from genome assembly GCA_022824665.1 of Gammaproteobacteria bacterium. GTDB lineage: Bacteria > Pseudomonadota > Gammaproteobacteria > Arenicellales > JAJDZL01 > JAJDZL01. The sequence continues at coordinate 40,851 of JAJDZL010000159.1, forward strand.
GACCGACTCAGCGTGGTGTTAGTGCTCAAATTATACTGACTCGACAAATTTTCAAATTGAGTAGCCTGTTGCAGCAGGTGTCTGTCGAAAATCTCTGGCGGCAAAATACGTCTTGCCAATACAACTGCTCGGTGACCAATTCTCCAAGCCGTGATATTCTTCACGGCTTGGAGAATTGATTCCATTCAAGGTGCGAATGCCTTGAACACAGTATGCTAAAAATAATTCCCTCCAACCAATATTCAATTAATTTCACATTTTTTGTTCCCCGACATTCATCATGCCCTGAACCGAGGCAATTGCAGCTGACGCCCGCTGGTCTTAAGTGGCTCAAGGTGCGGCTGTCAACGCCGGTATTGCGTTTATTCAACTATTGGTTCGTAGGAGACCTGATGGCTGTGCTCAACAAAGACCCCAAGTACAAGGAGTTTTTCTCCTACCGGAAATTCACCGAGGACGCCCTTAAGGAAGTCTTCCGCGATCACCCTCAGTTCATCGATCAGCTTGATCTGTCAACATTGCAACAGGCACCAACCGAGCTGATCTCCAAGGACTTCAAAGTGCGCTATGCCGATACTGTGTGGCTTTGCAAACACAAGCACTCAAAGCAACACGTGTATTTCCCGCTGGAATTTCAGACCAATCCAGACCGCCGTATGCCGGTGCGGATACTGGTCTACAGCGCACTGTTAATCGAAACTTTCGCCAAAAAAGCGGGTCGTGGACAAAAGGACCGCCTGCCACCAGTGTTGGCGACCGTCTTTTATCATGGCAACCGGCGTTGGCGTATACCGCTAAATTTCAAGTGCATGTTTGACAAGCGTATGTTCGACCCTTTAGGAAATGCTGAGCTTACGGAGCAGCTTGCATCAGTTGGCTATCAGCTCGTAGAGGAACAGACCCGGGTGGTGGATCCGTTGCCCAAGGAGCGTTCGCTGTATCTGGCAATGCTGGGTATAATTTTCTGCAGCACGCCTTTACAGGCGTGCGATGCCGTACAGGCGGTGGAGAGGTGGCTGTCGGATGAGCCGGAGGATCAGGAACTGAAGCAGACGTTTGATGATTTATTTAACAGTGTAATGGAAAAAGAGTTTTCGGAGGATGAGACGATGGGCTACATGACAAAGCAGTTTAGGAAATCTATCAGAAGATGGAAAGAAAAAGAGAGAAAAGAAGCACGCATGGAAGGACACATGGAAGGACGCATGGAAGGGCTTAAGGATACTTTGCAGAAACAGCTGATGCAAAAGTTCGGGGACATTCCCGCAGCGGACAAGAAGCGCATTGAAGCGGCGCCATTTGAGCAGGTTGAAATATGGATCAATCGGATTATCGGTGCAGATTCTCTGGAGGAATTGTTCGGTAATTGAGGGGGTATCGGGTCAATCGATTCAGCCCAATCGAATTCATTTCTACGACGTTGAATATGCGCCTACGCACCAAAATGGTGCATGGCACATGACTGTTCGCCGGGCGAACACCTTCAAATGCACCATTTTGGTGCATGAATCTGCCAAATATTGGAATTTACAAGGTCACTCACAGAAATTCAATTTGCGTACAGCAGCTCAAACCCAATGCCTAAAATTGCCGTTCTCACCGCCGTCTTTCAAAAAACAAATTTCACTTTGACCCGTATACTCAATGTAGCTGGTACTCGTCATTGCTTGCAGCGAAACAGGAAAAGACTGCTCAACTCAGAGCACAATATTTCAGCTGAATAAGTTTCAATTCTCTACAGCTTGATTCACGCAGCCTTACGAGTGTTCAATCGGGCGAAATTGAAAATAACCCGGGCTATCACAGTTTGGGGAAATGCTTACACTGCTCGGCAGGCGCACCTTCTCAGTACAATGTGCACATCCGCTACCACCGACAATTCCTTGCATCAGGCGAATCAGGTGGATGCATTTCGTTCATAAAGCAACGGTTACAGTCTATGGCAGGCAGAGGCAACAGGTACATCCAGTTCAAAAGAGGAATTAGCTTCGGTTTAGCCTTTATCGCTATGATTCCTTTGGCATATCCGGTAACTTATGATCACATAGGTCCGGATCCGATTCAATCTGAAAGCTGTATTACGATCACGCCTGGACGCGCGGTGATGTGTACAGGAAGCCAGATCAAGCCTGAAGCAAGTGTGCCCCCAAGCGTTACAATTAATTGCGGCCCGGGTATTCTTATGTTGATTTCACACCGGTCAGTACCCGCAGAGTCTTCGCTAAGGCAAGTGAGATTAATCTCAGAAGATGGTGAATTTACCGATCAATGGCTGGCAATATCGGATACACAATCTGCGTATTTAGTGTTTTTCGAGGGGTCGCCAGCGGACGAATATGAGCGGATGATTCGATTGATCGGCCAGCTCATTTCACCTGAAAGCGGTTTGTTTGGTTATTCGTTTGACGAAGCGGGTATTGAGGGATTGTTTGAACTTGACTATTCTGATCGAATTATGCTCGAGCAAATTACTGCCAACTGCTAAATCAGGCAATCAAACTGGATGGCGCGGGCGAAGGCGTCGATCGGTTGGCAAAGCTACTTTTTGCTGGCGGGTATGCATATGGTGGTTTGCTGCACGACAGCGCAAAGGGTGGGCCTGGTGTCGTGCTGACAAAACACATTGATGGACGCAACGCTCAGCGTTTTGCCTGCCTTGATCACCGCAGCGTGCGCGCTCAGCATATCGCCGTTTGCTGGTGCGAGTAGATTGATCTTGAACTCGACCGTAAGGACGCGACTTTGCGGGGGCATCAATGAATAAGCGGCATAACCACCCGCTGAGTCGGCTATTGTGCTCGTTGCGCCAGCATGGAAAAATCCGTCCTGTTGCGTAAGCTCGTGATTGAATGGCAGCTCGATTACACAATACCCCGGCGCAATCGAGCGCATGCTGGCACCGAGCAGGTGCATAATTCCCTGCTGCTCAAAACTTGCGCGTACGTCGTCTTCGTAGTGCTCGTTTAAGGGCTCAAACGATTGGTTTTCGAAGTTGTTCATGGTGGCCTCTTTACCTTGTGTGTCGTGATTGCGTTTTTGGGCAAGTCAAGGAATTGAATTCGCGGCCGATCTTCAGCCCGCATTCATGGCAGCAATTGAAGTGCGCCTTGCCAAAGACCATTAACGATGTCAGCTGCAGGGCGATTTGCTGCCAGTTTTCCTGATTGCCCGGCCCATGCCTGCATTCTTGCCAAATCATTCCCGCGTCTCGCCTTGGCAGTCATTGCGCTCGTCAAGGAGCGCTGTACAGGGTAGGGTGCGCTTGCAGGCGCATCAGATGAATTGGCAGCCATGACATATTCTGTGGCAATAGAACGGCCGAGGCGGCCGGAAAAGGCCCGGGTCAGTTGTGTATTATCCGGGTCCGACTCGCCGATGGCATCAGACCAGGCCGACGGTAGTGCTGCCTCCGGAGTGCGTAGAAATCCTGTGCCGATCTGCACCGCCGATGCACCAAGCATCAAGGCAGCCGCGACGCCGCGGCAATCTGCAATTGCACCGGTTGCTATGACTGGTATTGGTACCGAATCAACAATCGCCGGCAGCAGGGAGAAGAGCCCCGCGGCAGTTTCCTCAGCCTGCTCAGCCACAAAAGTTCCCCGGTGACCGCCGGCTTCAAACCCTTGTGCTACGATGGCATCTGCACCGGCCTCGTGTGCAATACGCGCCTCTTCAACCGTGGTAGCGGTAGCCAGCCACAAAATACCGGCCGCTTTCATTCGACTGACATAGTCCTCAGCATATATTCCCATAATTGAAGAGATGGCGCGCGGTCTGGCTGCCAGCATCGCTTCGGCCTGAGATTCAAAATCGGGTGGGTCGGCCGGTACGCGCTCGGAATTAGTCTCCAGGTGCCAGCGTGCGATGAAGTTTTTGATCTCGGTTTCGTGTTTGGCGTTACGGACCGCAGGCGGATCCGGAATCCAGTTATTCATCTGAAACGCGCCATTGGACTGTGCTTTGAACTCGCTCGCCCATTTGGCGATGGCCGCCGGTTTCATCAGCAAAACCCCGCAAGCACCCAAGCCTCCCTGGTTGGCTACGGCACTTGACAGCAAAACAGGGCAGGCGCCCGCCATTGGTGCCAGGAGTATCGGCACCCTAATACCGAGTTTTGAACACAAATGATTGGATCTGGACTGCCATGACTGGTTCTGTGACATCAATGCGCACCTGAGAGCTTGATAAAGGTGGCTCAATTATCCAATTTTCCAAGTCGGCATGTAAGCCAACTGTGTACGCGAGCGCAACCGATTAAGGCAGCTACGCTTGATGGCTGTCGGATTCAATGCTGAAAATTTCGAGCTCTACTCGAGTCTGGTAAAATAATTAGTCGGAATCTTCCGTATTTCCGTCGGGAATTCCGTAAAGTTTCAAATATTTTTTTAAGGCAGTCAGCAACGATGGCAGTGGCCGCAGAAAAACTTCGTGTTGTTCAACATGAGGCTCCCAATGAGGCGCCGTTGCGGATTGTTACCGCAACAAGCCTTTTTGATGGGCATGACGCAGCAATCAATGTGATGCGTCGAATTCTGCAAAGCTCCGGTGTGGAGGTCATTCATCTTGGGCACAATCGATCGGTTCACGAAGTGGTCAACGCGGCGGTGCACGAAGATGCCGATGGCATAGCGCTCAGTTCCTACCAGGGTGGCCACATTGAATACTTCAAGTACACGCTGGATATGTTGGAGCAACTCGGGCGCAGCGATATTCGAGTGTTTGGCGGCGGTGGTGGTGTCATTGTTCAACACGAGATTGATGAGCTGCATCGATACGGGGTGGCGAAGATTTTTTCTCCAGCCGATGGACAGCAGTTTGGCCTGCAGGGCATGATTGATCAAATCATTGACATTTGTCGCAGCAATGCGCTTTCAAGGCGTACGTTTTCAAGCAGCGAGATACGCAAGGACAGCCCGGTTGACCTGGGACTGCTGATCAGTGCAATTGAGTCAGGTTCCCAAAGTGCCCTCGATTTTGTGCGCAAAGATGTGGGCGCTAAACGCACCGTGCCGGTACTCGGAATTACCGGAACCGGTGGTTCCGGGAAGTCATCCCTGACGGATGAGTTGATTCGCAGAATTCGAATTTATGGTTCCAGCGATACCCGCGTCGCTATTTTAGCGGTTGATCCGACTCGTAAAAAGACCGGTGGTGCGCTGCTCGGTGATCGGATCCGAATGAACGCAGCAGACAGTGAGCAAATATTTCTTCGCTCTATTGCCACCCGGGATGCTGCCGGGGGCATTCCTGCCTGC
>JAJDZL010000055.1 GCA_022824665.1 Gammaproteobacteria bacterium
TTTTGTGCTCAGTTCAGTTTTGGGTGTCAATAATGCTTTGCGGTCAGCCGGGCGATTTTCGGAATTTTCAAAGCGCAGGTTCTCAACCCGACATAGAAGACGTAGTGACACATATTGCTCCTTGAGGTATAAGGGAACGGGTAATCCTGACGGGCGCATTGTCGAGGGTGTATAGCCAATGCTGATGCCCTTGATTCGTGCCGTAGTACTGGATCCAAGAGGCAGTAATTCGGATGAATTCTACAGTAAGTGAACTACGTGCTCGCGAGCAGGCGCTTCCTGACGACTTTCCTGCCGACTTGAAACTTCGAATTCATCGGGCTTTGAGTTGGTTGATGAGAGCGGAAAAGCAGGAGGACGATGATGATGCAGCATTTATCTTTTACTGGGTCGCGTTTAATGCGCTATATGGACATCAGGCCAGAGACACACATTTCAGCAACGGCGAACGAAATGCGTTTCAGGAGTATTTTCAGAAAATTTCACTATTGGATAGCGAAAAACAGATCTATGATGAACTTTGGCGGAACTTTTCAGCCTCGATTCGGATACTGATTCAGAACAAGTTTGTATTTCAGCCGTTTTGGAATAACTATCACGGTATTGCGGGTTATGAAGACTGGGAGCTAAGTTTCGAAAGAGCGAGAGATTTGGGGCACCGCGCACTTGAGAACGAGGACACTGTGCAGATTCTCAGCATTATCTTTGATCGGCTTTATGTGTTGCGAAATCAGGTGTTTCACGGGGTATCAACCTGGCAAAGCAGCGTCAATCGGGCACAGATCAAGGATGCGACAAGAATTCTTGCCTTTTTGCTGCCCCTGTTTGTCGATCTGATGATGAGAAATCCCGACTTTCCCTGGGGTAAACCGGGTTACGAAGTTATTGTGGAGTGAGATTTTCGTGACGCTGGCTCACGATTTACACTATCAGGATGAAGCTCAAGCAGCGTCGGTCGATCGGCGGTAAATCCCTCTCTAAGCAGCTCTGGCAAGTCATCAATATGTTGCACTCGAGTGGCATTACAGCCAAACCCTTTGGCCACTGCGACAAAATCCGGCATTTCAAGATCAACGCCCACCAGAGGAATATCGTGATCCTTGAAGTTGTCCCTGATCTCGCCGTAGCCGTCGTTATGCCAAAGCAAAATAACGATCGGCAGTTTGTGTTCGACCGCGCTCGCGAGCTCCTGAATAGTAAACATAAGCCCGCCATCTCCGATAACGCAAAGGACTGGGCAATCGGGTTTACCGAGCTTGGCGCCGATGGCTGCCGGCAGCGCATAACCGAGTGTTCCGTATCCGGTTGTGGAGGTGAGATAGGTGCGAGGTCGGCGGGCAGAAAAACAGAAATTTCCGCTATAGACGAGTTGAGTTGAGTCAGCGGTGACGATACCGTCATCGGGTAAGGCACTGCGAATCCGGTCCCAGACTTTGGTATGGGTTTTGGTTTCTTCGTACTCAAAAGGCTTGGTACTTTGGATCAAGTTGCTAACGAATTCAGCTTTGTGAGGTGAGATGGTGAATGTCTTCGAGTCATCGCGGTCAACAAGAGATCTCAACTCCCTCAGAGCCTGATGCGCGTCTCCGACAATGCCAAGGTGAGGTTCAGCATTTTGAAATATTTGGGTGGCATCCAAATCAATTCGGATCAACTTGCCGTCGAATTCAATATCGCCACCGCGGCTCCAGATGTCGGTTTCGGACAGATGGGTACCGACGGCGAGTACGACATCAGCGCGCTTTAGAAAATCCAATACCGGAGGATGCAGTAATCGAGCGCCAAGACTAAGCGGATGATCCTCTGATACGACACCCTTGCCGGCAAAAGTGGTGACTACAGGAGCATCAAGCAGTGCTGCAAGGTCGGTCGCCTCCTCGGCTGTGTCCTTGCAGCCGCCGCCAAGGATGATTGCCGGATCTTTTGCTGCAATCAAGAGCTTTGCAGCCGCAGCTAAACATTCGCGCCGGGCACAGGGTGGACCAATGCGATTGGCGGCTACCGCTCGCCAATTGACCTGGTTTTCAACAAGATCAATCGGGATTTCAATGTGGACCGGCCGCGGCCGGCATGCATGAAATACCGCATAGGCTCGTGCAATCACCTCGGGAACGAGTTCGGTGGACAAAACTGTCTGGCTAAATGCGGTGAAGTGTTCAGTGAGCTTGCTTTGTGCCTTGAGTTCATGTAAATCCCCCTGGCCGAGTTCGAGGCTGGCAGTTTTGTTGACACTAGAGACAACCAGAACAGGCACGGAGTCGGAGTAGGATTGTGCCAGTGGTGTCGCTGCATTGCTTACGCCTGGTCCGGTAATCAGGCAGCACATGCCGACCTTGCCCGTTGCACGGGCATAGCCGTCTGCCATAAAGGCTGATGACTGTTCGTGGCGCGGTGTGATATGTCGAATACCTGACTCAGCAATGCCGCGATAAAGCTCAATTGTGTGTACCCCCGGGATGCCGAAGACGAACTCGATGCCGTAGTTTTCGAGCAGTTTCATCAGTGCGACACCGCAGGTGTTCGTATTGCGTTCCACATTCAACTCCTTTTAGTCGACGCTCGGAACAGCAGTTTGATTGAAGAAGGCTTGATGAGCGTAAACACGCTCAAAATGCAAATGACGCCGGCCCCCCAGAAAATAGAGTATGGATCACCTCTGTCGAGCAGGTAGCCAAAAAGGGGTGGTCCCAGAATCCCGCCCGCATTGAAGCCTGTTGTGACGGTTCCGAATACTTTGCCCATATCCTTGGCTGGTGCGAGGTTTGAAATAATGACATCTCTGGATGGCGCGATAAAGCCATAGAAGAACCCGGCAATGATCATAGGTATCGACAGAATCGCGAGCGACATTGGGACCAGGGTGATGAAAAACATGCACAGTGCCACGATGATGAAGCAGTTGGCAGCAACCTGTTCATGGTTCTTCCAGCGGTGCGCCATAAAACCGGCCCACAAAATGCCGACCGCGTCGGCCGCCAGAAAAAGCCAGATGACCACACCGGCTTGAAACAATGTCGCATCGTAGATTTCAGTAAACGCGGCGACCGAGAAATCGTAAAGACCGGTACTGCTCATTGCAAAGCCCAAGAAGAACAGCCAGCCCAGCAGTACCGGGGCACTGAACAGCAGTCGAAAACTGCCAGCTCGTTTCTGAGCAACCGCCTCAGTCTCGGCTGCATCGGGTAGCGCAACGCCGCGAAATCCAATGATCAGGCCAAAGAGCACGAATACCCCCGCCACGCCACAAATCAATAGTGCACTCGACCAGTCCAGTCCTGCGGACACCATCACAATAATCACCGGCGCAGCAACTGATCCTGACTGTCCGCAAAACGTATGAATGGAAAATGCCTTACCAAGGCTGGCGCGGTCAATCGACCGTGTCAAAATCGAGTAGTCGCAGGGGTGATACACCGAATTGGCCACACCGGCGATCGCCATCAGTACGAGATAGCCGGTATAGGTCTGAAACAGTCCAAACATTGCCAGAACGAGGGCTTCGACTGCAACACCGGCCATCAGGATCCAGCGCGCCCCGAAGCGATCCACGATAAATCCGATCGGTGTCTGGCAGACCATGGTTGCTATGCTGAAGACTGCATAACCAATTCCAAGTTGCGCGTAACTGACTCCATATACGTCATACAGAATCGGAAACATCAGCGGCAGCAGCAGAAAATAAAAGTGTGAGTAAAAATGTGCTGCGCCGGTCAGAGCAACAATCTTGCGTTCGCGCGCGTTCATTGCCCGTTTTTCGTTCACTTGAATGTCTCCTTTGACCGGTTATTTCTCATGTACGGATGGTTTGATGTTTCCATCGACAAAATTTGTACCTTGGGTCTTCGTTGGAAATCAGGACTTAAATTGTAAAGGAACGAAATGCTGATTCGAAATCAACATGGTGCGTATTTAAATAAACTCCAATTACTGAACTGAAAATTTATTCCGCACGAATTTGACAGCAATTAAAGCGCAGGCACGACCATTGTAAATTTGAGTATCTGAGGGTTTCGAGTATCCATAAATTGAAGCGCATCGTTGAAGAGCTTGAGGTCGAGAGAGTTTGTGCGGATGTCGAGAAATTGCCAACTTTCGGTAGACCTTCGGTCGATGGTCAAATTGGTGCCAGAAGACCGGTAAAGCCAATTGAATTAAAATAGTTCACATGAGTCAAAGACCGTTTCCCAAGCCATTGCTCGCTGAACCTCTACCTGAGGAAATATGGTTTGAGCAAACAGACCGTTCTGAAGTCGGCCGCGAATCGTTCTTTTACGGAAGGGATGCTGAGTATGATGTATTCCGATCTGCTGTTGAAAGTCTCGGAGAAGGGATTGTCGGCGGCGGCACGATGATCTTCCACGGTGCACCAGGTGCCGGAAAGACTGCACTCATGCTGGAATGCATGGAGGCGGTCAGATGTCACTCCACACCGGATGATCCATGGGTTGCGGTCTCCATTCAAGCTGAATCCCTGAAGTTTCCCACGCAGGTCGTTGGGATGATTGTGAACGCAGCCAATACGGAAAGTGAACGCCTCTCAAAAATCGCACCAAGTGCAATTTCCGGAAAGCTCGAGGATTGTCTGAAACTGGGTCGAGAGCTTTTTCAGGACTTATCGGAGCGGGGCGCTGGAGTAGCCGGTTTTTCGGTCGGTGGCAAAGCTGAACCCCGAGACCCATCAGATTCGAGTTTGCCTGCAGGGTGGATATTCGCCGGCGCGGCACCCTTACTGAAGAATTTCCATGTGGTGGTATTTGTAGATGAAGCTCAGAATACACCGGTGGTCGGCACCACTCGAGGCGTAATGGACTGTCTGAACAATCCACCGAAGGACATTCCTTTGGTGACAGCCTTCTTTGGTTTGAGCGATATTCAGCAGGTATTGCGCGAGTGTGGTTTTTCGAGATTTCCAGCTGGCCGAGTGGTGAATCTGGAACCGCTTTCAATGGATGATGCAGCAGGTTCTTTCAGGCGCATGCTGGATACTTATTTCACAGGAGAAGCGGAGGAAAAGTCTCATTGGGAAAGTGCTCTTGCAGAGTTATCACAAGGGTGGCCGCAGCACATTAACCGAATCGGTGTCGCGGCAGGTCGGGTGATACGCGCCAATCAAGGACGGTTGGAAAGGCATTTGCTTGAGGAGGCATTGGAAAAAGGAACCGAACGGAAAAACGACTACTATGCGGGGCGGCTTGCAGCCGGATCCCAGGATCCTGGATTGTACAAACACCTCGCTTTGACAGCTGACCGTCATCCGAACAGGATATTATCCCGTAATGAGATCATACGCCTTGCGGCACCTGAGTTGGAGGTAACTCAAGAGTCATTCAATGACTTTCTGAAAAATGCGCTGCATGCTGGTTTACTGGCCCCGGTGGTGAGTCTTCCGCATCATTACCAGTTCCCGACCCCGTCTTTGAGCGACTACCTGCGCTCATTACCAGTGGAACCGTCACAGGTTGTTTGAACAACTGATAGTAACTTTCAAATCGCACCTGTACCGTTTGCCTTTGTAAATAATCCGAAATACACAATTCAAAATGCGGAAAAAAGCACTGGGTTTGTATTCAACCTTGCTCTGGAAATTTCGCAAGTTCTCTGTTAATCTGTGAAACGACTGGTTGCACCTGGCATTTACGAAGATCTTCTGACTTCTGTTCTGGAAGCAGAAATTCAGTTGCGTGAGAGCGAAGGCTGGAAAATCCAGCTTGACAAAGTCGATTCTACCATCCGATCCGAAGTGCTGGCGCGGCATGTCTATGTGCAACTGCGAGGTGCTTTAGACCGCATACCCGGGAAAGAAGCAACAAAGACCCAAAAGCAAATTGAGCTGGTTAATCGTCTGGTTTCTATACTTGCAGAGCATGGTGCTCCACAAGATGAGCAGGTTTCGGTCGATTCACAACTCTTGCTGAGTGCTATCGATCACGTTGCTTTAGCGAGTGATTCGCTACCTCGTCCTACTTTACCACTACGTCAAACCAGCCTACTTGTTAACAG
>JAJDZL010000144.1 GCA_022824665.1 Gammaproteobacteria bacterium
GGTGCTACAGCATTGAGATTAGGGCGATACTTTGTAACTTCTGGAGAGTTCTGGCTCAACCTCCAAAAGCTCTACGAACTATGCTTGGCTCAGCAAAACAATGGTGCAGAAATTTTTTAGTTGCCGACGCCTGGGGGGATATTCAATCTTGCTTCGTAATCGTTTCTTCATTTAATTTTGTTCAAACTCATTAACGTTAGCAAGAAATTTCTTACGATTAACGATTCTGATTTAGCATTGCTGACCTTCCTCCTTTCACCCCTTGCTGAACAGCATCGAATAGCCAGAAAGCTGATGAACGAATGGCTCGCGCGATCAGATTGACTTAGCTCATACGAGAACGGAAAAAGCTCGGGAAAATCTGGTACTGCTTACGCCTGATGTAACTCCAATCTTCAGACAAAGACGCGTTCGTCTGCCGAGTCGGCAGGGTATGAAGAAAGTCAATTTGAAGCATTCAGATTAACTGACAGCGAACTGCCCCATCATGCCACGGTCTTCATGCTCCAAAATGTGGCAGTGATACATATAGGGATAACGCTCGGTTGCCGGATAATCGAAACGCACAACAATCTGTGACCAATCGTCATCGTCCAGCACCACGATATCTTTCCACCCCTGTAGTTCCGGCGGTGGCGCTAAACCCCCCATCCGCTCAATCAGAAACGAGCAGCCATGCACATGAAACGGATGCGCACCCTGATTGGAACGGATGCGCCATCGTTCCCAAACGCCACGTTGAACCCGTTCATTGATGACGTTCATATCCATCGCGACACCATTAATGGCCATATCCATAGCAGCATGACCATTCTTGTGACCGTCACCATCAAAGGCAACTCCACTATCTTCCATAGTGAGGAAAAAGTCGCGCGAGCGCATTATTTGTTTGGGTTGCGGGCGAACTATGGTCGCCAATTGCCGCGGTAACGGCGCGTTATGTGCTGGCAAATCCTTGTCTACGACCAAATTCAGCGACGCAGGAGGGAGATCTTTTCCGGAGCGTTTATTCAAATTTAGCAAACTACCAATAAAATTGTCTTCGTCGTCAAATTCATCTTCGAACATGGTCAGCAGTCCGGCGGGTTTGCCATCGGCCATATCAACAATAATTTCACAACGCTCGCCGGGTGCCATTTCCATCGTTGTTAATGGCACGGGTGCCTCCAGTAAACCGCCATCACTCGCCACTTTATGAAACGTGCGGTTATCAGCAAAGCGAACAATGTAAAAGCGCGCATTCGCGCCGTTTAAAATGCGCAACCGAACTTTGCCAGCTGGTACACTGACAAAGGGTTCTACTGCACCGTTAATGATCACAGTGTCACCGTACCAGCCATCTTCGCCTGCTTCGTAAAGCGAATAGACTAAACGGCCCTGTGCATCGAAAGTGCGGTCCTGGATGACAATGGGCAAATCATCGACGCCATATTGATGCGGCAAAGACAGAGAGTTTGCCTGTTCATCGTCAATAATGATCAGACCTGCAAGTCCACGATAAGTCTGTTCGCCCGTTTTACCGTGGGTGTGGGAATGATACCAACAGGTCGCGGCCGGCTGAACAATCGACAAACTAGGCCGCCAGTCAGCACCAGGCTCGATGGCCAGTTGCGGGCCACCATCGACTTCACCCGGCACATGCAGACCATGACCGTGAACGGCTACGCTTTCAGTCAGCGTGTTTTTGTAATGCAAATTGAGTTCGCTGTATTGCTGCGTTCGAATCGTTGGTCCAAGATAATCCTGACTGAACCCCAGGGTCGGCGTTTTGCCGAAATCTGCAAATGACCAACTACCGCTTCGAATGTTGAGTTCAATCGGCTTTCCCTGGCGACCATCGACCAGTGGTGGTATCGGCAGCCGCGCTGGCCCCGATTTGCTCCAACTAAGGGGGACGCAACTGGTGCCGACCAGGGCCGCACTACTCGAAATAAATTGCCGTCTCGAAAACGTCCAGGACATAAAGGCAAGCCTCCCTGTTATTGCAATGTTGTAATACTTAAAAAATCCAAAAAAGCACGAGCGGTTACATATTTTGCTCGGGACCTTGTCATGATTCGATACGCGTTTCCGTCTTCGCGCACCATACCGCTCCACCAGACTATGAAAAATAGCTGCAAGTCAAATTGAGCGGCATGGTTTGCCATCGTTCATGATCCTTACAATTTGTGGAATAAGTTGGACACCCGTACACTTTCAACCACCCCGTAGCGCAGATATTTTCGATAGTCGATGCAGGTGATCAGTACCAGAATCAATCTCTGGCGGTAATCTCTTCTCAAGCAGAATTACGTCTATACGATGCATCAGTACTCTGGATTGGCGATCCACGGTTCGTAAACCAACTGAACACTGGGGCGCTTTAGGACCGCGTCGGCAATGCGCTTGACGTTGGGAAATTCATCAACAGATGGGTGACCAATGCCAGAGCGCAACCAGGTAGTCAGCATGAAAAGATAAATGTCAGCTGCACTGAACCGGTCTCCAAGCACCCATTGGTTATCACCGATTTGATTGTCGATTACGGTCCAGGTTTCCCACAAGCGCCGAATGCCCCGCTGCTTTGCACTTGATTCATCCGCCGATGCGTTAACAAAACGGTCCGGATAATAGGTCAGCTGATAGGCATTCTGAATCGTGTTGGAGAAGTAGACAAGCGTCTGCAAAAACAACGCCCGTGCCGGATCACCAACCGCGGGCGCCAGACGTGCATCAGGATGTCGATCGCATAAATAAACAGTGATTGCAGCGCATTCGTACATTGCGCCGCCTTCCCATAGGAGAACAGGCACCCATCCGTTGGGATTAATAGCCAGCTGCTCAGGCGGGCGCGGGCGATCCATGTCAACTGACGTCTGGATCAAGTCATAGGGCACACCGATCTCCTCCAACATGACTCTGACACCCATGGAAGCGCTTTTGTTTGCATAAAACAGTTTGTACATTTTTGAGATCTCCTGGTGAGCAATAGCGATTTCGCTTAAATCCGCACTTCAATTTTGTTGTACCATCACCGAACAGGTGTTGCCTTCAGCCGGCAAGACTATCGCGCAAGATGGCAGTTCTTTTGCGAACCGATGTTCCTCCAACTAAGGACACATCGGCGGCAATACAACATTCTATCAATTTACCGCGAGCCTCTCGGCAATCGCGACAATCCGGTACATCTCGCGCAGGACGGGCTTTTCGATCAACTTGCCGTCAATCACAACGAGACCAGTATCGGCGGCTTCGAACTCGACAATAATCTGCCGCGCCCGGGCTATCTGATCCTCAGATGGTGTGAATACCTCGTTCAATGCCGCAATTTGCCTGGGATGTACCGCCCCTTTACCGACAAATCCCAGGTCTCGAGCCAATTCAGCCGCTTCACACATGCCCTGCGGATCCTCCAAATCGAGATAAGGCACATCAATTGCGTCCAATCCAGCACTGGCCGCTGCATGCACCACACGTGAACGGGCATACAAAAGTGGTTGCCACGCATTTTTACAGCGCAGCTCTGCCGACATATCCACACCGCCAAAGAAAAGCGCAGCGATCCGCTCGGAGCAGCGCGCAATGTCGTAGGCTGCCTCCAAACCTTCATTGGTCTCAATGATGACATGCAAAAAAGTGTCATGACCCGCTTCAGTCAGCAAATCATCGAGCTGCACCACCTCGTCGGGTGTACGAACTTTTGGCATCATCAGTGCAGGCGGCGGCGTTTCGGCAGCTAAAATCGTTTGAACATCCTCGATCCCAAAGCGTTCACGCATCGAGTTGATCCTTACAATTCTTTCCACACCGTCGTCGGACTGCGGCTGTTCAAACAGCGCAAGCGCACACCTTCGGGCAGCGGCCTTGTCCTTCGGCGCGATGCCATCTTCCAGTTCAACACAAACGATGTCAGCTCCCGAGGCCAGTGCCTTGGGATACATATCCGGCCGCAAGCCTGGTGTAAAGATGAAGGATCTGCGCGGGCGTGGTTGACGTTCTGTCATTTCGTTAGGCCATGCCCACTGCATTAATTGTGATCATTTCATCCTGGGTGACGACACTGCCGCGCGAAAAGAAAATTCGATCCTTTGACTGCAAGGCTGCCTTAGCCAGGGCTATGCATGCTAAAGTCATTCGTCTACGTCACCGGTCGATTCGGTATGGTTCGATCCACACCGCGGGCAATACTCTTGTCGCGATCAAAAAACGGAGTCTCGACGATTTCTCCATCATGAACACTGCCATCCGGCAAACGCATCGACAGCGTCCTGCCAACCCATTCGCCTGGTGAATTGAAGCGTACATAGCCAATGCCAAGACCGAGTGTAGGCGATGGAACGCCTGCAGTGATGCGACCAACAACCTCGTTACCGTCCATTACCGCACTGCCGGCAGCGGGAGTCTCTGTTGCACAGGTTAATCCAAAAAGACACGATCTGGTATCTTTGCCGAGCAGTGCCGCACGCCCGATAAAATCGCCTTTTTCCATGTCGATAAATGGTGCAAATCCTGCTTCGAACGGGGTCATGGTCGTGTCCATGTCGGTTAAGTTCCCTAAAATTCCACCCTCGATACGGCGGATGGTCAGCGCGCGGGTCGATGAGAATTCCATGCCGAACGGTTGTCCACAGGCCATCAGGTGATCCCAAAGTGCCAGGTGATCGGTTGTGGCACCGTCGCAGTAAATCTCGTACCCCAGCTCATTGGTGAAACCGGTACGAGAGACAAAGAGGCGTTGTCCACCAAGATCAAAAAAGCCGGCCCGGTAATATTTCATGTTGTCATCGATCGCACCGTCGGAAGCCGAATTCATGATCGCTAAAGAAGCCGGTCCCTGGATCTGAAGTACCCGTGAACGAGGGTCAGCTATGGTGACATCAAAGTTGCCAGTATGCGCCATCAGCCATGTCTCGAACGGGCCGTCAGCCTGCACATACCAGAACCGGTTCTCAGCAAACCTGAAAACCACCCCGTCCATGAAAATTCCACCTTGTGGCGTACAGGCAATGGCAAAATAGCCGCGCCCTTCGGCCATCGTAGCCACCTTTCGAGACAGCACCGTCTCGAGAAACGGCACCGCATCAGGACCGGATATCTCGATCGGTTTTTCCGGCACGTCAAAAATCAGCGCCTTCTGACGCAGACACCAGTATTTTTGAGTCCAGTCCTCTCCCATAAAGATCGGAAAATAGCGACCCGCATAAACGCCGCGCACCATATCCGGACTATCGATGCGTTCGATAAATGGCGACTCCTCGAAACGGCGTGCGCTGATTGACACGGTCTTTTTAAGGTCTGATAATTCTTGCAGATTGCTCATGTTTGCTCACCAAAGATAGCTGGAATTCGGGCGATGCGATGAATGTGAACTGGTCACCCGTAAACGGTAGCGCAATTTTATTGTTTTATGCCAATATTGGCGAGCAATGTATTCGTCATTTGAAAAGAATTTCTGTACGGAAAACGGGTTATAGATCGGGCAAGGCGTTGGCCAATGTCTGGCAGAACGCTTTTGCACGGTAGACGACAAAAAAACACCCATGGCCAGCGCTACTGCCTGCGACAATCAAGTGGCGGAATCTTTCCCATCAACCCATGACGGTGGAACGCGTTGCTTGCCTGCCGGCCAAAGTTTCATGCTGCAAAGTGATGATCTAACGCCAAAATGCAGCTGATTGCATTCTTTCAGCCTGACACGTTCCGCTGAACTCGGCTTCATCTTCTGAAAATCTCAAAATCGAAGCGGCAGACGATATGGCTCACTTTTCATTCGGGCCACAATTGGAGATTGACAGAATTAACCGGTGACGACACGCAAATGGAATTAAAATCGTCCAATATCGGAATCAGCGACGCTGCGAAGTCAGGTGCTTACCGGACTGATCACCGAAAATCAGCGCGATCGAAACCCCTCACACTGATTGATTGCCTTATCGATGAGCAGGTTTAACCGCGCCCTGGCCGGCTCTTATGGAAATTGCCCGGCATTCGCTTGTCAAACAAGGAAATTACCCAGTCACCCAGACTAATCAGAATGAAATTTGACTACATCATCGTCGGCGCCGGGTCAGCGGGGTGTGTACTGGCCGAACGACTGAGTTCTGATAATCGAACGAAGGTGCTGCTGCTTGAGGCCGGACCGGATGATCGCGCACTATCGTTGAAAGTTCCCGCGGCCATGCTGTCCAACCTCAAAAGCACAAAGCACAACTGGGCCTTTATGGGTGAACCGGAACCCGAATTAAATGGTCGACAGCTGCAGCATGATCGCGGTAAAACACTGGGCGGCTCTTCATCAATCAACGGCATGCTGTTTGTACGCGGACACAAACTGGACTTTGATGGCTGGCAGCGAGCCGGATGCGAAAGTTGGAGCTATGCGAACGTATTGCCCTATTTCAAACGAATGGAAAATTATTCCGGTGGCGAAGATCAATTTCGCGGAGGAAGCGGTCCGCTGCATGTCCAGCGAGCCGAACCAGACAATCCGCTGGTGCAGGCTTTTCTGAAGTCAGGAGAGGCGGCGGGCTATCCACTGACGGATGACATCAACGGCTACAAGCAAGAGGGTTTTGGTCTGCTGGATTCTTCCGTCTTTGGCGGCGAACGCTGGAGCGCAGCGCGGGCCTATCTTGACCGCGCCCAGCGGCGGCCGAACCTGACCGTCCAAACCGAAGCGTACGTGCAGAAAATTAAATTCGAAGACAGCCGTGCGACCGGGCTAAGCTATCTGCAGCGCGGTACGGACGTTCATGCTGATGCGCAAAATGAAATCATCCTTTGTGCAGGAGCTGTCGGTACACCGCAAATTCTGATGATCTCCGGTATTGGGCCGGCTGCACAACTTGAAAAACTTGGTATCAATGTCGTGCACAATCTTCCCGGTGTCGGACAAAACTTGAATGATCATCCAGATTTTGTACTCCAGTACGAGTGCCTGAAACCGGTCACGCTCTGGCCAAAAACCAAACCCCTCGGACGGACCGCGGCGGGCCTGCAATGGCTATTGACGCGCCAGGGTCCATGCGCATCGAATCATTTTGAGGCGCTCGCATGCATCCGCTCGGCGCTGGAGGTTGATTATCCCGATCTGCAACTTTCAATTACCCCAATCGCAGTCGATAACCAGACCTGGAACACGGTCCCAAGGCACGCTTTTCAGATCCACCTCGGCCTGATGCGGGCCTACAGCCGCGGCAGGATCGAGCCGAGAAGCGCTGACCCCCGTCAGCCGCCACGAATACTGGTCAACTATCTGAAAGACTCACGCGATCGGGACAGACTGCGTAAAGGCATCCGACAGGTGCGTGATCTCGTCCGGCAACCAGCATTTCGCGCACTGTGCGGGCGGGAAATATTCCCGGGTAAAGATGCAAAATCCGATACCGATCTCGACCGCTATCTCAACTCGCACTGTGCAAGCCAATGGCATTTGTCTGGCACCGCGCGGATGGGTCCCAACGCCGCAAGTGGAGCAGTCGTCGATGCGAAAGCACGGGTGCACGGTCTGCAGGGCCTGCGCATTGTCGATGCCTCGATCATGCCCTGCGTCACAAACGGCAACACCAATGGCCCCACAATTATGCTTGCAGAAAAGCTCGGCGACGTCATTTTAGGGCGCGACCCATTACCGGCCATCGATGTCGAAATCTGGCGCCATCCAGACTGCACTGTGGCCTAGTCTTGGCAAACAAAACTTAGCATATAAGCGGACAGGTAATGCATTGAACGATCGCCCCTCATTCGACACAAACCGTATTTTTCCAACCTATGTGGGAAGCAACGAGTTGTCTCCGTTTCATGAGTGCTATGCCAATGAACACACGGTATTGCGCCTGGCAGTCGGCCGGTTTTTCGTCCATCAAAATGGCGACGATCCAAATGCAGGTTATTGGGCCTTACGCCGCAATGCCGCGCTCTTTGATACACCTGAACGTCCGGTAGAAATTTCGGGTGCGGATAGTGTCGCGTTTCTGGAACGGCTGATT
>JAJDZL010000145.1 GCA_022824665.1 Gammaproteobacteria bacterium
TTCCCAGCCATTCTCCCGCCCATAACCGGACTGCTTGAATCCACCGACCGGCGATTGCGTCGCGGCATTGAAATAATTGTTGATATAAACTGTTCCAGCTTCAATTTGATCTGCCACTCTCATCGCACGGGCGACATCGCCATACCATAATCCTGCCGCGAGACCAAATATCGTATCGTTAGCGACCGCGATGACTTCTCGCTCATCGTCCCAGCTTTGTGTTGAAATAACCGGGCCGAAAACTTCTTTCTGGGCAAGGTCCGAATCATTAGGCACATTCGAAAAGATGGTCGGCCCGATGAAATAGCCCTTATCACGGCAAGCCGTTCGACCATCCAATAACAATCGATGTCCTGCATTCGTGGATTGCTCAATCCACTTAAGCACGCTTTCGTAATGCGAGCGATTTGCGATTGGACCGATTTGAGTGTCGCTCTCGCAAGGGTCTCCCACTTTGGCTTTGCTGGCGACTTCGACGAGCTTTTCACTAAATTCATCAATAACAGATTGATGAACCAGCGCTCGCGACCCTGAAATACAGCTTTGGCCGGCGGCCGGGAATATTCCGGCAGCGATTCCATTGACTGCAAGATCAATGTCTGCATCATCGAATACGATTTGGGGGGATTTACCGCCGAGTTCCATTACAACCGGTTTAACCTGTTTTGCAGCAAGCCCTGCAACGGCTCGACCCCCTGCTGTCCCACCGGTAAAGCTGATCATCCGGACATCGGGATGCTCAATCAGCGGGGCGGCCGTCGACGGTCCAAATCCGGTTACAACATTCAGTACTCCAGAAGGAATGTCGGCTTCAAGCAGTACATCCATCAACTCCAGAATCGAACAGGAAGCGTGTTCGGAAGGCTTGATTATCACCGTGTTCCCAGCTGCCAGGCATGGCGCCAACTTCCATATCAGAGTGCCTATGGGTGAATTCCAGGGCAAGATCAATCCGACGACACCAAAAGGCTCCCATTTGAGGTAATTGTGAATATTGGGTACTTCAGCGGGAATCACGCGCCCCTCAAATTTGTCGCACATACCTGCATAGTAGTAAAAACTGTCGACTTGCCAGGCATCCGGTTCTAATGACGGTGTGATGTTCTTTGGCAGTTTCCCGTTGTCGCGTGTCTCTATCTCGCCAATTCGCTCGGCATTTCTTGCAATGACATCGCCCATGCGACGAAGTACCCTACCCCTTTCGGCAGGCAGCATTCGACCCCATGCGCCCTGGTAATATGCACATTTTGCAGATTGAACCGCAACTTCAACGTCGTTGACATCGCAGTCAGGCAGGCGTGCCCAGATTTGCCCGTTTGCCGGATTCTCACTATTAAAGTACTGACCCAATGCAGGTTCAAGCCATTCATTGTTTGCAAAATAGTGAAATGTTCTCATATCAGCCAGTCCGCTCCTTCGTGGATAACGATGACGGTTGGGCGCTCTTCAGTGAGCGCTTTAGCAAATGCGTCGCAAAACTCGACTTCACTTGCGGGTTCAATACCATTTGCGCGGCAAGCTTTGGCGAGTGCGACAAAGTCGGGGTTGATACCTTCCACACCAACTCGCTCAATTTGCCTGCTGTCCATGTCATCCTGAATTTGTTTTAACCCGCCATTTTCCCAAATGATTACGGGTATGCTCAACTTACACTGCGCTGCCGTAATGAGTTCGGGCATGGTAAACATGAAACCGCCATCACCGGCGAGTGCGACGACATTCATATCCGGCCGCGCCAACTTTGCACCGATCGCATTAGGTAATGCGTTGCCAAGCGCACAATACCCTGCCGGATAAAACCACCTGCGTGGCGCACTGACCGGAAAAGCAAACGCACCGGTATAAACCAGCTGACAGGCATCACCGCTGAAGATGGTTTTCTTCGGTGAGATCTGAGCCAGTATGTCCAGCAGTTTTTTGTGCTGTTGCTCCGCAGGAGTGAGGTTTTTTGCAATCTCGTCGCGAAGCTCGGAGACAATCACTTCCGCCCGTCTATTGTCTTTACTGTGCTCAGCCAATTCAGCGCGTAGTGCAGCAATAGCAAGACCTGCATCGGCGACAATTCCGATGTGAGCGGGATAAAAATCATTGATTTTGTGCGGATCGATGTCGATTCGAATGAGTTTCCCCGCTAAATCCAACCGTTCAACAAAGCTGTCTGTCTCCGATAACTCGGTTCCGACTGCGAGTATTACGTCCGCTGTTTTCAAAAACTCCTGCACCTCTGGCCGTACAGTTGATGCCGAGAGTGACAGTGGATGATTATCGGGTACGATACCCTTACCCGCTGTCGAGGCAACAACAACTGCGCCACAATTCTCTGCGAGCTGTGTAAGGTCTCCTGCCGCATTAACAGCGCCACCGCCAATCATCAAGACCGGAGTATGCGCTGCTTTTAGTAATTCAGCCGCCGCTTTGATCTCATCAGTATGCGGCACCGGTTTAACCTCTGGTGCGGTTGGTTGCCAATGGTGATCTGTCAATTCAGCCTGCACATCAATTGGAATTGAGATGTGTACAGGGCGAGGACGACGGGATTCGAATATTGAAAAAGCCCGTCCAATCAACTCCGGAATGTCACTTGCAGATTTTGCACTTTCAGAAAAAGCACAAAGTGGCTCGGTGACGCGCTTTTGTTCGCTGATTTCATGAAGCACACCCCAACCCTTACCAATCGTATAGCTGGCTGCTTCTGCGGATATCAGAAGGAGTGGCAAGCTATCTGCGTAACACTGGCCAAGGGCAGTGGAAGCGTTGGTTACGCCTGGTCCTGATATGACAACCGCAACACCCGCCTGACCAGTCGCCCGGGCCCAGCCCTCAGCCATGAATGCGGCACCTTGTTCATTGCGAGCCTGAATGTGTCTTATCTTCCCTTCATGGTAATCGTCAGACATTGCTCGGGACAGATCAAGTGTATGTACTCCGGGAATCCCGAACACAGTCGTTACGCCATA
>JAJDZL010000213.1 GCA_022824665.1 Gammaproteobacteria bacterium
TTATTTGCGGTCGCAGTAATATGCCACAACAGGTACTCGTAACCTGTCTGATATTGTTTTCGGATGTTTTCTCCAATCACCTGTTCCCAGGTTTGCGTCGCCTGACCGGAACTTAGCAGGGTGCTTGGCGCGTTTTCACGATGATGTCCGTGTTCGCGCCACAGCCCGCTCAGCCAGGCATCCATGGTAAACACCTCCGGCGTCGGCCAGGCTCTCAGTCCCGAATCCAGCATTGTACGGTTGTACCCATCGGCAACCAGGTGCTTGAAACGCTGGGTTTCGACCACAACAACCGCACCGGTTTGCAGATGCTCAACACACTCGTCGACTGTGCTCGGCAGCAACGCATTGGATTGGTGAACGGTCAGCATACAGTCGATTAATTCAGGAAACGTAACTACCCATACCCTATCTGATTTAATTTTGACAGATTGAGTACCGCTGTCGGCGATTCAGGCAGTTTCAGATTCCAGAATCGCAGTAGCGTTTGGTTCTTGCGTGCTATGTTAACAGTATGCGTGACTCTACAGAGCCGATTGTCTATGCTATCAGCATTGTTGAACACCGGTACCAACCACAGATGGGGCACCCAAGTTTCGGATCCAAAGCTGCCGCAGGACTCTACCAGACGCTCATTGCGATGATGCCGCGCCATACGGTTTTCATCGAAAGTCATCTCGGCAGCGGCGTCATCACCCAACGCAAGCCAGCTGCCCTTCGCAACATCGGCATTGATCTGGAGGGACGCGCCATCCAACAGTTCAGCTGCGACTATCCGGTGGAACTGGTACACGGATGCTGCCATCAATATCTGGCAAACTATCCATTCGATGGCAGCGAACTGATTCTGGCCGATCCGCCGTACTTGGAATCTACCCGAAAGGCACCGCAACGCTATCGCTACCGTTACGATTACGAAGCGCGCGACCATGTCGAACTGCTTTCGCTGTTGCAAACCATACCCTGCCAGGTGATGCTGTGCGGCTACCTCAGTGCGCTTTATGACGAACTTGTCGGCGACTGGAACACCATTGAGATGCAGGTCATGAACCACGCTGGCGTGGTGACCGAAAAGGTGTGATTCAATTTCGAGCCTGATCACATCCACTGGTGTCGGTATGCGGGACACAACTACACCGATCGCCAGCGCATCAAGCGCAAGGCTGAAACCTGGTCTCGGCGCTATCGTCAAATGCCCCGTGCCGAACGCCTTGCGGTGCTCTCTGCGATCATGGCGGTTGAGGCGCATTAAGCAATGGCAAGCGTATCTCGCCAATCGCTCAATCAGATGATCGCCAGCCAGCGGGCACAGTTCGATGCGCTTCGCAGCGCCGGCAAAGTCTCCGAGGAAATCGCGGTGCTGTTCGAAGGTCTGCTGGCGATGGTGCATATGCTCGCAACACTGCTGCTGGAGAAAAGAACTAAGAAAACCTCGGCCAACTCCTCGTTGCCAGGATTGTTGACGCCGTTTGACCAAACCGCACCGCCAAGACCCGGAGCCAAAGGCAAGGGTCGCAAGCACGACACACATCCAAGTGTCAATACGCGTGTTGAGATCGACGAACAGATCTCTGCAGTCGATCAATGCAGCCACTGCGGTGAAAACCTCAGCGAAGTTGAGGTGCAAGATTACGAACGGCGCATCAAGGTCGATATCGAGTTTGTCACGACAGAAACCCGCATTGATGCTCAAATCAAACGCTGTCCCAGGTGCCAGCAGGTCAATCGCGGCGCGTTTCCCGATGCCATGCCCGGGCCGCCACTTCAGTATGGCAGCGGTATCGTCGCATTCGCAACCGATCTGATCATCTCGCAAATGGTGCCGCTGCGGCGCAGTGCACAGATGCTCAGGCAGATCAGCAAAACCACGCTGTTGAACTGGTGGGTCATGCGCCTGAACAAGAAACTGGCCCACTGGGAGGACAAAGCGACTGAGCGCCTGCTGGATATGCCGCTGATGCATGCCGATGAAACCTCGATCCGGGCGAATCACAAAAACCACTGGATCCATACGACCTCCGGCGCCGATATCGTGGTCAAAAAGTGCCATCCCAAACGGGGTGCCGAAGCACTTGATACGATCAACATCATTCCCCGCTACGGTGCGCGCGGCAACGATTATGACGAGCCCGGACCCAAGCCGGTACTGGTGCACGACCGCTGGGCGACGCAGATGCGAGAACTGTTGCTTGAGGCTTGCCGGGAAGTTGCCGAGACCGAACTCAAGCGGCTCACAAAAGCGCGTTTCGAAAAAGTCTCTGCCTGCTACAGCGCGATTCTCTGCGCAGGCAGGTCGGAGTTGCCGCCGCGTCCCGAACGCAAAGGCACCAAAGGCCGGCTGCCGAAAAGCGAAACTGAAAAACTGCTTGACGCATTCGTCCAGTACAAACCGCAGATTCTCCGCTTCGCAGGGCGCACCGACGTGCCGTTTACAAATAATAAGGCGGAGCAAGACATTAGGATGGCCAAGGTCAAGCAGAAAGTCTCCGGTACATTCCGCAATGTTAATCATGCTCACGCCTACTGCAGCATCTCCAGCTACCTGCAAACGATGTCCTGCAAAGGCTACAACTCGCTCACCGCGATACAAATCACCCTCAACCAAGGCGATGGACATGCTTGGCCAATCGAAATAAAATTACCGCTAATCCGTCATATAAATTACTTGTCCGCATAATCAAGGCGGGTGGGTAGATGCAAATTCTCAAGTACTTCAATGACATGAATCTAACCTTTTTTCGTTTCGCAAATTTCGAAAATATTCTCCAGTAATTTCACTTTTATGTCCCGTCCAATTTGACGAGATTGTTCGCGAACAGCTTCATCTATTTCAACACCCGAACCCGTAAGTTTCTCTTTGAATTGAAACACCAAAGGTAGCAATTTATCGTCCGTACCTAGAGAACTCTGCAAAGCAATATGACGGAAAGGCAGTTGATCAAAATGATGCACTTCATTTGAGAGGCTCCGAATATGGTTCGTACATTTTTCGAGGCTAGATGCCTCGACTGCACTGTCGACATGTTCGTGAATTTTCCTCTGGATATCTTGCAGATAATTGACTAAAATCAGATCTCTTTGACTTTTTCTTCGAATCGTTGTATGAATCCAATATCCGACTCCAACAAGAGCTGCTGCAGAAATCAAAGGCGGAATGAGGATGCTCGCCCAGTCAAAGAAGTACATACATCTAAGCACTAATTTCGAATGGTGGCGTTTTTGTTTCCTCGCTGTACCTTATGTAGTGCTCTATTTCAGACTTGAGTGCTGGTTCATCTGTGGAAGTTATCCGGATACAATCGAGAACGTTTCTAAGGCCTCGCTTCCGCGCTAAACCGCCGAATGCCTCTTCAAGAAAAGATGTTGGATATCCAAATGGAGCCCCATCCAGATTTACAATCAATTCCTCGCATTTTTTTACCGCTTCGTCGAATATTGGTATTAAGTGGTTTTCTCTGAACTGTTCTCCAGAACCCTTGCCTTGACATTGGTAACGTGGACCAGGAGATTCTGTAAAATCCATAACTCTGATTTTCATTGTTTCTCCTCCATTTTTTCGTACACTGTTCATGAGATTATAGTCCCTCTAAGGTTCTTTCTCGTTTTTTGAAATTTCATGTTGCCGACATCACCCGCTACGCGCCCAGTACGTACTTTGAGATTAGGATGGCCAAGGTCAAGCAGAAAGTCTCCGGTACATTCCGCAATGTTAATCATGCTCCCGCCTACTGCAGTATCTCCAGCTACCTGCAAACGATGTCCTGCAAAGGCTACAACTCGCTCACCGCGATACAAATCACCCTCAACCAAGGCGGTGGACATGCTTGGCCAATCGAAAAAAAATTACCGCTAATCCGTCATACAAATTACTTGTCCGCATAATCAAGGTGGGTGGGTAGATACTAGGAAACGAGCCAGTCGGCTGCTGTCTGTCGGACAAATTGCGCCAGCATTTCGATATGTTCAGGGCGATCGTTGAGACAAGGTATATAGTGAAAAGACTCTCCGCCCGAGTCCTCGAACAACTCCCGGTAACCAATGTTGACTTCCTCCAGCGTTTCCAGGCAATCTGCTGAAAAACCGGGACAGATGACTTCAATACTTTTCACTCCCTGCTTCGGTAATCCGGAAATCACCTCATCAGCATAGGGCTGCAGCCATGCTTTCGGCCCGAACCGCGACTGAAAACATAATCGCCAGTTATCAATGCCAAGCTCCTCAGCCAGAAGATGGGCAGTCTGCATACACTGTTGATCGTACGGGTCTCCAGCGTCACAGTATTCCTGCGGCAAACCATGAAACGACATCAACAGACAATCCGCCTGACCGTGCTCCGACCAGTGCTGCCGAACGGTGGCTGCAAGACACTCAATGTACTCCAGGCGTGCGGCATAGCAATTTATGAATCTGAAGTCAGGCACGAAACGCCGAAGTGCTAAAGATTTACCGATGTCATCAAAAATCGACCCCGTTGTTGAGCCGGAATACTGCGGATACATCGGCAGTACAAATACACGTTCAATCCCCTGACCGGTAA
>JAJDZL010000080.1 GCA_022824665.1 Gammaproteobacteria bacterium
TGTGCTGACGGTTTGATTTTAGCGCTTGAGCGATTGGGTATCAGGGCAGAGTTTACCGGAAAAAATGATTTGATCTCAGCCGGTAAAAAAATAGCGGGGCTTGGGCTTTATCAGCCAAAGCCGGGCGGTAGTCTGTTTCACGCTTCTTTGCTGCTTGACCTTGACCTGCGCTACATGCTTGATTTGCTGCGCACGCCTTTCGATGCGTCTGACGAGCAGGAACTGGCATCGCTCGCCCGGCGAATGACTACTGTACGGCGTGAAGTTGGCCGCGATTACCAGATCTCGTCACTGGTTGATGAAGTCAAATCCGGTTACGAAAATGCGTTCTCAGCCAAGTGCGAGCCGGCACCGCTTGAACCCGATGAACAGAGCCTGGCGCAAATGCTATTCGCAACCCGATATTCAGAGCCCTCTTGGGTGTATGACGATGTTTCACCAATTCGCGACCGGGTGGGTCGAAGTTCATTGAGAACATTGGCTGGTGATCTCGATATGCGAGTGATTGTTGCCGGACAAACGGTTAAATCAATTTTCCTGGGAGGTAACTTCATGGCTTCAGACAGTGCGATTCAAGACCTGGAAACGAGCCTTAGGTGGCACACAAGAAACTCAGCCGCACTTAATGAAACCATTCGTCGGTCCGTTGCGCGCCACGCTTCAGCATGGGACCGTATTTCAGCAGGCGATATTTCAGCGGTACTGGCCGGTGCGCTGAATGCGACTGAGAACCGATCGAGTGAACGAGGTGCAGGCGCCTGTTTTGCGCGGGAGTTGACCGAAAGTGTCTGACTATCTGACCGTGCAATCTACGCGTCCTCAGCCGGACTATATTGATGTGAGCGCAGCTGTCGAACACACTGATATGAAAGACAATCGTATAGTGTTTCATGCACCCGGGCTAAAGCGCTATCAGACGAGTGAATATACCGTTCATGATGACAAGGAGTTTGTTGCGATCAGCGTGACCGGCGAAGCCTGTGCGCTCAATTGTGAGCACTGCAAGACCGGGGTGCTGCGCGGCATGCGAGATTTGACCGCGCGCAGCGAATCTCTTTATGATCTTTGTTCCAGAATGTTTGACCAGGGTGCGAAAGGCGTGCTGATCTCGGGTGGCAGTGACCGCCAGGGCAGGGTGCCGCTACGCAAGCACATAGCAGACCTTATACGGGTGCGCCACGAGCTTGGCATGGTCATACGGGTGCATCCGGGCTTACCCGATGAGGCAACCTGTCAGGGTCTGGCCGATGCAGACATTGATGGCGCGATGGTTGACATCATTGGCGACGACAGGACAATTAGGGACGTCTATCACCTCAAAGCTGATGTCAGTGAGTATGAAGCAGTGCTGGAAAGACTGGACCGCTACGGGGTGCCGTCCGTTCCGCACATTATTATGGGGCTCCACTACGGTAGGATGCTGGGTGAGGAAAACGCATTGGCCATGATCAGTCGACACGGATTGAAACTCCTGGTATTGGTCATATTGATGCCGCTTTCCAGTACACCGATGGCCGCGGTGATCCCACCGTCTTTGACTGAGATCACAGATTTTTTCAATTTAGCCAGACGTACCTTGCCACACGAGAAGATTATGCTGGGATGTGCCAGGCCTCTTGGACCGTACAAGGGGAAAATTGATCGCGCGGCGATTGATGCTGGCTTTAACGGTATCGCGTATCCGGCCGAGGGTATTGTTGGATATGCTGAAAACAAGGGACTCAAACCTGAGTTCATCAATGCCTGCTGCGGAGTCAGCTGGTGAGACATTAATTTTTGGAGCATGAGGAATAAACGTGGCGACAACAGGAATACCGACAAAGCAGCAGGATCAGCACTTCCAGATCAGTCCGGATTACGTTCGCATCAGTGTGGCCGCGGCAATTGAGCTCGGTCTGGCGCCGGGTCGAATTAACGGCTGCAGTTGTAACTGCATTAATCTTTTGCAGAACTATCCGCAGGGATGTGCAGCAAACTGTTCATACTGCGGTCTCGCGAGGGAGCGTCCGGGTCTGGCTGAAGAAAACAGCTTCATCCGGGTTGACTGGCCGCTTTATGAAACAGACCTGGTTGCTGAAAAAATAGCTGAAAAGGAAGCGGTTGCAACAGTTGGCAGAGTGTGTATTGCGCAAGTGCAGGATCACCGTGCCACGCGCGATCTTATCGATATGGCTGCACGCGTCCACCAGGCAGCACCTGAGGTGCCGATTTCCGCATTGGTAACGGCAACGTTGCTGGACGAAAGTAATTTGTACGACATCAAAGCAGCAGGGGTTGACATTATTGGTGTCGGCCTCGATGCGGTATCCGAGGATGTGTTTCTGCGCACCCGCGGCAAGCTTGCCAAGGGCCCGCACCGTTGGGACCAGCACTGGGAAATCGTGCGCGCAGCCCGGCAGATTTACGGTCCGATGAAAGTGAACTGTCACCTCATCGTTGGCCTAGGTGAGACTGACAGGGAAATGTTCGATATGATTTTCCAGTTGAAATCTGAACAGATTGCGGGTTATCTTTTTTCGTTTAATCCGGAGCCCGGCACGGCCATGCAGGACGTGCCCCGCGCGCCGCTTGAACGCTGGCGTCGCATACAGTACATCAAATATCTGATTGAGAATTTTGACCTCTCACCGGATGCCCTGGAATACAGCGATTCAGGCGAGTTGCTGAAATTGACCCCGCCCGCAGACGCGGCCAGGCTTGCCTTTGAAAGCGGCCACGCATTTATGACCAATGGTTGCCCGGACCGGGAGGGGGTGATGGCGTGTAATCGACCCTATGGTTCCTACCGACCTGGTGAAGAATTCCGCGACTATCCCTTTGTTCCGGATGCAGATGAACGAAAGACAATTGCCAAGCAAGCGAAGTTTGGTGATGTGTGGGATGGTGCGGAAAACGTCATATGATGTGGCTGTTGCGGCATTGGTTATGACCCCGCGATCTGAATTCCAATGTGCCACACAGCTGAAATTCTTTATGTGACTGAGTAATCCGGTTGTAGATATATTCAAACTGCTATTGTAAAAATACATATTGTTGTGTAAAAATAACAATTCCTGACCACGATGAAATTTGTAAATTAGGAGGCAAATTATGGCGGTACACAGATCAAGACGTAACTTTCTGCAAACCACTGGTGCTTTTGCGGCGGCCTATGCAATGGGTGCATTTCCGACGCTGGGCTACGCGGCGCGCGAGAAAGAGTTAAACATATATTGCTGGGAAGGCTACAACTCTGATGATGTTTTGGATCCATTTCGAAGGGAGTTCGACGCCACCGTTCGGGCTGAAGGATTAACTTCAGACCCGGATGCTGTCAACAAGCTCAGAGCCGGCGAGACCAAAATCTGGGATCTCATCAATGTCAACAATCCATGGGCACGCGAAATGATGTGGCCGGAGGAATTGATTCTTGACTTGCCAAGGGATCGATTCGAACCATTCTTTGAAAAAATGATGCCGGCGTTTCATCCGCCTTACCCATGGGCGATGGACAAGACTGGTGAGCATCTGCTTGGTGTGACACAGCGTTTCGGCCCGTTTAATTTTGTCGTCAATACCGACAAGATTTCAAGAGCCATGGCTGAAGACCAGGGTTTCAAGCTGTTTCTCGACCCGGCGATGAAAGATCGCTATGGTGTTCTGACTTACGACAACTGGAACATTTATCACATGTGTGTTGCGGGCGACATTGACCCGTTTAAGGAACATTCTGCTGATGAAATTGCTGCGTTCAGCGACGTTGCGCGCCAGGTGTTCAATGGTGCGAAGATCCTCACTGATGACCTGGTTGCGATGAATCTCGCGCTGATCAACGGTGAAATCGATGCCTACTTTACCGGCGGCACGTATACTGCTTCTCCGGCCCGCTATGACGGGTACAGCAACGTTCGCGGCATCACCCCGAATTCGGGTCCGATGGATGGCAAGGGCGGTATCGTCTGGATTGAGTTGACATCAGTCGTAAACAATCCCCAGGTATCACCATTGGCTGAGGAATTCCTGGCCTACATTCAGCGTCCGGATGTCAGTAAGAACGTCGCGTTCGCCGAAGGTACCTACAACCCGGTAACCCAGATGGGTGA
This sequence comes from Gammaproteobacteria bacterium, assembly GCA_022824665.1. Taxonomy (GTDB): domain Bacteria; phylum Pseudomonadota; class Gammaproteobacteria; order Arenicellales; family JAJDZL01; genus JAJDZL01. The sequence goes on from JAJDZL010000080.1 coordinate 4,083, forward strand.
TCCGGATGTGCTTGGTGCATTTGATTCTGACGAACTCGATGCAATCCAGTGGGATTCTCTTGAAGAAGAGATGTCCCGCTCGGAGGACTACAACATCAATCCCGACTATGCAGAAATGTACGATCATTACTCTGCTGCCAAACGGGAGCGAGAAGGTTAAAAACCGGTTCTTCTAAATATCGATGATGGGAACTTCGCATGGAGCCCGGCATAGATGAATGAAGGTCAACTGGATTTTCTTGAGTTAAGAGGGATTACAAAACGGTTCGGCGATTTCACAGCACTGGCTGATGTAAACCTCAGCATCTCAGAAGGGGAATTTTTTACCCTGGTCGGCCCGTCCGGCAGCGGTAAAACCACCCTGATTCGCATACTGGTGGGGATGGACAGCCCCACCGGTGGCGAAATTTCACTCAATGGGAACGTCATCAACGATGTTCCTGCAAATCGTCGTCCGACCTGCATGGTGTTCCAGAATTTGGCGCTGTTTCCCCACAAAACGGTGGGGCAGAACGTCGAGTTCGCAATGAAGATCGCGGGTGTTGCACCCGCGACCCGGCGTGAGCGCGCGAACGAGTTGCTGGAACTCCTGCGCCTGCCCGCGGATTTTTACAGCAAACGCATTAACCAATGCTCTGGCGGTGAGCGGCAACGCATCGCACTGGCTCGCGCACTGGCATTTGATCCGGAAATTCTGTTTTTTGATGAACCGCTGTCAGCGCTTGACTATCGCCTTCGAAAAACGCTTGAGAAGGAACTCAAGGACATTCATCGCGAGACTGGCAAGACGTTTGTTTACATCACTCACTCACTTGAAGAGGCGATGGTGATGAGTGATCGCATTGGGATACTCAATCACGGCCATCTTATCCAGATCGGCAGTCCCGATGACATATATAACCGCCCCTGCAACAAGTTTGTCGCCCAGTTTATGGGTGAGGTCAATACGCTTGAGGTGGTAAGAGCCGCCGAAGGTCGAGTCAGGCATGTCGATTCAGATGCCTCATTCGAAATCATCAGCGACGTCAATGATTTTGAGTCTGGGTTTTTGATCATTCGCCCAGAGGTGATGAAGATCGGGCGCGCAGCTGCCGAGCTTCCCAATCAGATACAGGGTGTGCTGTTCAACGACTATGCACTTGGTTCGCGGGTCCAGTATCAGGTCAGAAGCGAAGACGGTGAAAGTCACTGGCTGGTTGAGAGACTTCAGGATGATCCTTTTGCGGCGAGTCCGGGACAATCGGTTACGATTGGCTGGCGGCCCGAGGATTCGATTCTGGTCACGTCCTGAGCTCGGTACCAATCAATCAGCGACTGTTCTTTGTAGTTCAATGAAGTCACTCGTTCACTGGGTTCGTCAGCCAGGTTTTCTGAACGCTCTGCCAGTCGGGGTGTTTTTGCTGGTGGGATTCGCCGGCCCGCTGGTATTGGTGCTGCTTTACAGCTTTATGCCGCCCAAAACCTTTAAGCTGGACCAGCTGCCGACGCTCGAAAATTACGTCTCAGTTGTAACTCAAAGCTATTACATTTCTTTCGGCTGGTCGCTGACGCTGGCTGTGGTGACCGTTATTCTGCTGCTGATTATTACCTATCCAATTGCCTATGGCATGGCGAAGTTATTCGGCAAGTGGGCAACTCTGGTAACGATTCTGGTTGCCCTGCCGCTCTTGATTTCGGAGAACATTCGGTTATTCGGCTGGGTTTTACTGCTCCTCAAGAACGGCATTATCGACGGCTCGCTGCAGTTCCTGTTCGGTGTTTCACTGTCGGGGCTTTTGTACACGGTACCGGCCGTGGTGCTTGGACTGGTTTATGTTTACCTGCCATTCATGCTGTTTCCGCTGGTGATCGGAATGTCGATGGTGCCTGACTCTCTGAAAGAAGCGGCTTCGGACTTAGGTGCGTCGCGGCTGCAGATTTTCTGGGAAGTCGAACTGCCCCTGTCGATGCCGGGCATTTTGATCGGCAGTTTGCTGGTCTTCATTCTTGCGCTGGGATCGCTGGCAGAATCAAAGATCCTGGGCGGGCAGGTTATCGTAATGATTGCTGACGATATCGAATCAGCTTTTACGTTCGCACAGAACTGGCCGAAAGGTTCTGTGCTGTCTGTGTTGCTGATTACGCTTTCGCTGGTCATCATATTCTTCCTGTTTCGAAAAATCGACCTCGACCGGCTGGTCGGACGGCGCTAGCTGATGAAGTCTCAACGACAGCGCAGGATTGCACATGCCCTGATTGTTGTCTGGACAGGGGCTGTGCTGGTATTTCTGTATATGCCGATGCTGTCGGTTGTACTGGCGTCGTTTACCAAGCAGCGTTATTTCCGTTTTCCGGTCAAGGCCTGGGACACTCGCTGGTACGAAAAAGCATTCGAGTCGCTGTCAGTGCGTGATCTTTTTTGGACATCATTCAGCGTTGCGCTGCTGGTGACCCTGATTTCGGTTGTGCTGGCATTTTTTGGCGCATTGGCGTTCGCCCGCTATGACTGGAAGGGCCGCAAACTCTATCAGCGGCTCATTTTGCTGCCAATATTTTTCCCGCAGGCAGTGCTGGGCCTGGCGCTGCTCTTGTGGTTTTCGTCGCTTGGTATTACAACCAGTTGGCAGACTGCGGTCTTCGCGCATATGATCTGGATTTTGCCGATTGTTACGCTGATTATGTCGATCCAGGTCTACAGTTTTGATCCGGTTTGGGAAGAGGCGGCTTATGATTTGGGCGCTTCGCGCCTACAGGTGCTGCGGGAGATTACGCTGCCGATTTTGGCGCCTGGGATTATTTCCGGCGCCATATTTGCGTTCCTCCTTTCCTGGGGGAATTTCCCACTGTCATTGTTCACCACCGGTGCTGATCAAACGATTCCGGAGTGGCTGTATGCGAAAATGGTATCCGGGTATACACCGATGGTACCGACGCTCGGTTCGCTGACTATGGGTGGGGCAGCCGGGTTTTTGCTGGTTGCTTTTGTGGTGATGATTGTTATTCGAAGAGTAAAGCAGGGCAAGTCGAATCAGCTGCGTTGACGGTAAATTCTTAGCTAGTGCTAGTCAGAAACGTTGATTTCAATATTTCCGCACTGACGCAAATTAAATGTTTGAAGAATAAATCAAGTCAAGTCGATTAGTGATAATATAACGGTATATAGAATTATCGTTTAACATAATATCACATGACAATTTATTTTACTGAATCGCAGAAGGAACGAACTATCACGCTTCTTGCGGAGAATGGCCTGATGCGAGGCGTCGAACTCAATGAAGCCGGAATTCACTCGGAAACACTTGCGCGTATGGTTAATGACCA